>CAIOTT010000050.1 GCA_903861305.1 Candidatus Omnitrophota bacterium
CCCGGTGAGGATGCCTATAAAGCCATAACAAGGGAGATCGTTATCAAGGAGGCAAGAAAACATGCCAAACGAAACTAATAAGGAAGAGCTTTCGACCTTTGAAATGCTCAAACGGATTCAGGCGGGGAGCCTGAATCCGAGGACGCTGACGGAAGAGCAGCGGCAGGAATGCGTTGAACTGTTAAGGCTGGAAGGCCAGACGCACGCGGCCATTGCGGAACTTCTCAAGTGGAACATCAAAACAATCAAACGCGACTGGAATGAAATTCGCAGCCGGAATGCGAAGAAACCGACACCGGAATTCGCGCTGCGCCATATCGCGGAGTTAATCGAGCAGTCTGGTTCAAAACACGACCATCTCACGCGAATGGCGCGAGGAGATGATGGAACGGTGCAAGAGCGGTCACAGGCAGAGTATTACGCGTTTAAAGTCCTGAGTGAGACCACGCAGTTGTTACAGACCATGGGGTATTTGCCATCTAAGGCAACGAAGTTCATGGGGGATGTTTATCACCACCATGACGATGGCCGAGATCCCAAGGAAATGAGAGCCGAGATTGACCGAATAGAAAAGATCGTGTCCGAGGAGGGGATACAAGATCCGGCCATGCAGGCACGGCTGGAGGCGTTAAGAAAGAAAGTTGACCTGGCTGAAGTGGATAAACAAATAACCGATTTGTCGGCGAATGTCGCTGATAAAACAACACCAAACAAGGAGGATGGAAGCAATGGCTAATATTAATCTCAAGGAATTCGGTAAACAGAACGTGATGGTATTTGCGAGGACATATTTCTCGCATTACCTGAAAACAAATCCGTGCGGGTTTCATCGGGAGCTTTGCGAATTGTTGCAAGGCTTGAATACAAAACGCGGTGGCCGATTGGCGGTCGCCGCCCCGCGTGGAAGCGCGAAGAGTACCTTCGTCAGTTTGATCTATGTTTTATGGTGCATTTGTTATTCCAAAGAGCAGTACATCGTTTTGCTCTCGGACACCAGCGATCAGGCTGAAGGTCTTCTGGGGCATGTTAAAAATGAGCTCGAGAACAATGAGCATTTGAGACGTGATTTTCCGGAGGCTTGTATTGCGGAGGATGATAAAAAGCTGGGCGTCTGGAAAAAAGAGGAGATCGTCACAAAGAATAACATCAAGGTGACGGCCCTCGGTGCAGGCCAGAAGATACGAGGCCGGAGACATCAAGAACATCGTCCTACGTTAATCATTCTTGATGATATTGAGAATGATGAAAACACGCAGAACGGTGAATCGATGGATAAGTTAAACGAATGGTTCGAGCGGGCGGTTCTGAAAGCGGGAACGACCACAACTGATGTCGTTTTGGTTGGGACCATTCAGCATTACGGGTGTCTTTTGTCCCGGTTAACAAAGGAAGAAGCAACGGGATGGAATAAACGGATCTACCGGTCGGTTATTTCATCTGCCAAGAGGGAAGACCTTTGGGCAAAATGGTTCACGCTTTACAGAGGGCTCGATTGTTACGGTCAAAATGAAGGGGCCGCTGCGGCAGCGGACTTCTTTAAGGACAACGAGAAGGAAATGATGGACGGGGTATTTGTCCTCTGGCCTGAAAAGGAAAGTTATCAGGACTTGATGGTCATGCGTGAAGAGGAAGGCGAGAGCAGCTTCAACGCTGAGAAACAAAATGAACCGGTTGATCCGAAGAATGCATTCTTTAAATGGGATGGTTTTCAGTTCTGGGATCAGCAATACAGAAATGAGGAAGAACTAAGATCGGCGTTTGGCGACAAGCTGGCATATTATGCGGCTGTTGATCCGAGCTTGGGGAAGCCCGGTAAACGTGGGGATTATTCGGCGATAGTGGTCATTGCCAAGCATGTGGATACAAAAGCGGCGTTTGTTTTGGTCGCTGACATTGCTAAAAGAACCCCGGATAATCTGGTGCAGGCCGTTATAAACCTTGGTCGGTTTTACAGGTTTAGCGCGGTTTTCGTTGAGGCAAACCAGTTTCAGGAGCTGCTGGTTCGTGACATTTAAGAGCGGGCGTACAGTATGGGGATTTCGCTCAATATTCAAAGGGTTACGAGTCGTCTTGATAAACTGGCCCGGATTCAAGGTCTTGAGCCTTGGATCACTCAAGGAAAAATCAAGTTCGC
>CAIOTT010000051.1 GCA_903861305.1 Candidatus Omnitrophota bacterium
CCTGTTGCAGAAGGCAATATCAGCCTCGAGCATATTGTCAATGTTTATGCGCAGGAAGGGGCTTTGATCGTAAAAGTGGAGGACACTTTGAGTCCGACGGGTGCCTACAAATATACGTTCAGAATGGATGGGGTTACGCGGCAAGCGGACAGCGGACAGGAAACCTTGGGTGAGGATAACGCGCCGGTTGTACAATTGGGAGTGACGCGCGAAGTTACTGACGGTATAGTTTCAGGCTTTTTATTGGGAGCTGATAACGCTGAGATGGGGCCTGTTAAGAAGTGTTTGATATTTGTTGCTATGGCTGTATTGAGCTTTGGAGCGGGGGTTTTAGCTGAAAACAATCTATTTACACTAAACTCACACGAAACATCTTCGAGTGTTAATCCAGAGGTTCCTTTTTCGGCTCCGGAGCTTCCTGAATCTCAAATCAACATGTTGTCCACGTGGAACCGTTTAAAAAATGAGAATAAGGTTAACGATGTTTCTTCTTTTACGCTTGACGATGGCAAGACGATCCAGCTTGGGGGGCCGTGGTTGTATCAGGGAGCTGATGGGCCCATACCAATGATAATTAACAGGATCCTTGTTGATAATGAAAATAAATACTGGCTATTTATTTCAACAAGAGATAAAAAAGTTCTTCGCATTGCCACTAATGGGGCTGTTGAGAATTTCACCCAAAAGCATGGGAAGATTATTGATCACCCTCCGGCTGAGCAAGTGGATATGTTGATAGCGATACTCAGTTTGCAGAATAAGAATAAAGTGCATGAGGTTGCTACGCTTGTGCTTGACGACGGGAAGCGGATTGGGGTTGGGGAATTGTGGAATTATAATGGTATTGATGGCACGAAAAAAATGACAATAGATCAGATCCTGGTCGAGAATGATCAAAAAATATATTGGTTATACTTATCATCAGGAGTTGATGGTTCATCAGAGAGGATTCATCGAATAGCTTCGGGGAATGCGACGGATCCCTCGCAAGCCAAGTCATTGGCAGATGATTTGAAGGCGGGATGGGATAAGGACCATCCTCAGGGCCCCGGTAGGAATAATTTGTATGATCTGTGGAAGGGCAGACAAGCTGAAGAAAGGGATGTGACTGAAAATATCAATAAAGGTCCTTTGTCGAGTGGAGATGATAAAAAAAGCGATAAAGCGGATGAAAGAAGGCCAGGCCAAGGTTTTGTTCATGCGCCACAAGATGATGGCCTTGACCTTCTGGATATTAGCTTGTTAGCTGTTGGAGCGGTTTTGCTGACACGCGGGGGAGATGGTGACCTTAATGATATAAATGGTCCTGGGAATGAAGATAATGCCGAAAATATTAAAGGTGGTATCGACTTCGCGCGATCCAATCTCACCATGCAGATCAAGCGCGACGGTGCCGGGGTGCCTTTGCCGGTCAGCCAGCAGGACCTGGACAGTATCCATATCAACGGCCTGGTACCGGTCATCCTGAACATCCGTCCGGCCGCGGGTGTGCCGTTGTTCAGTGAAACGGGAAAGGCTGCGCCTCAAGCGGCTTAGAACGTACGCTATCGCATAGGTCAAAAAGCCCGCGCGGGGTCCCCCTGGCGCGGGTTTTTTATTGGGGGCGCCACCTTGTTTTTACTTAAATAATTAGTATATACTTATTAGTGGTGGATTTTGTTCGTACATCAGGGGTCGGCATGAGAAACATAACATCTATAGCTGTCCTTTCAAGCTTCATCCTGAGCTGTGTTATGCCTTCGCAGGGCTACGCGCAGGCTTTACCGGCGACGGCTTTCATGCCTGAACCGGGTGCCATGGTGCAGGCCAGTGCGGCGTTCGTTCCCGCTATTCTTAAGGGGATGAAGGTTTATCCCAGGGACCCCTTGAGGTTCGATTTCCTGATCGATACAGGCAACAGCGCGCTGGCCGCCGATGGCCTTGAGAAAGAATCTTCCAAGCTTGTCCGTTATTTCCTCGCCGCGCTCACGGTCCCGGAAAAAGAGCTCTGGGTCAACCTTTCGCCCTACGAGGGCGACAGGATCATTCCTGAGCGCTTTGGCATGACCGAGATGGGGCGCGACCTTCTCGCCGAGGACTATATCCTGAAACAGCTAACTTCATCCTTGATGTATCCGGAAAAGGTGCTGGGTGCTGAGGTCTGGAAAAGGATCTACGCGCTGGCCGCGGAAAAATATGGCACCACGGATATCCCGCTGGATACGTTCAACAAGGTGTGGATCGTCCCTGACGAGGCGGTGGTTTATGTTAATGGCAATACGGCGTTCATTGCCAAAAGCCACCTTAAGGTGATGCTGGATGCGGATTATCTGGCGGCACAAAAGAACACGCCAGCCACCGCCATTGCGGACGGCAAGGAAGACGCCAGGAACATTTCCCGGCAAGTTATCCGCGAGATCGTTCTTCCGGAACTGGAGAGAGAAGTTAACGGCGGGGCGAATTTCAGCGCCCTGCGGCAGATCTACCATGCAATGGTCCTGGCGACCTGGTTCAAGCGCAACCTGAAAAAGAGCTTGGTGGGGGAGGTTTACGCGGAAAAGAACAAGGTCGCGGGCATTGACCTGGCCGACAAGGGCGTGAAGGAGAAGATCTGGGGGCAGTATGTCGAGGCTTTCAAGAAAGGCGTTTTCAATTACATAAAGGAAGAGCGGGATGAGGTGACGCAGGAGATCATCCCCAGGAAGTATTTTTCCGGCGGATTCCATGATGACCCTGACGTGGTGCGGGAAGAACAGGTCCCTGCGGAGCGCATGAATGCGCTCGATCTGGCTGAAATGGTTGGGCGTCAGGCCGTGACAGCCGTCAAACTGAAACCGGTCGATCATAGCCAGGCAGAACAAATGTCCGATATCCCGTTCGATCCGGGTGATTTCTCCATGGGGGCTGAACTAAAGAATATCCTGGGAAAATTTTTTCAAAAAGGGGCCCGGGTCGGGCCTGAGTTCACCAAAGATCATTATTACAGGATACTGGACGAGAACGCCAGGTATTATGACATGGAATTGAGACAGGACGGGTTCAAGCTCTTGCAGGACTTGTTCGAGGCCTATGTCAGGAATGGGCATCGTGATGTTGTACGGGGTGATTTTGGAGCGTTCAGATCGCTCTCGGGATTATGGCCCGTGATCGCGGCGGCAGGACCGGCCGATGCATTTCCGGTGATCTCGCGTTGGATCATGGACAGATATCAGGTGTTGGCCGGTGACCCTCAAAGAGAAAAGGAATTGGCGGATCTTACGATCGATACCACGCGTTTTCTCCATTTTGTGATCGCTGGTGAAGTAGGTGCAGAAGGATATGTCAATTATGATCTATCGCATCGATCGATGACCCATCTATTGAATTCCGGCAAATGGAACTGTCAGGCGATTTCGGATATGACCGTTGTCGTGATGGCCCTGTGGGGTATTAAAGGGGTCTCGGTAGTTGACGTTGTGGTGAATCCTGACGGCCAGAAGTACCCGGTGAATGGTATCGGGCATGTTGCCAACCTGGTCAGGGTTGGGAACATGGTGGCGTATCTGGACCAGGGCGGCCTTCCGGAATATTCGAAGGGGCGCGTGAAAGTCATTGTCGACGGGAAGGAAAAGGAGATGCCGGTCGGGTCGATCGCGCAATATCCTGGCGTCGAGGGGCTTGCCGTTGATCGCGTGTACGCATTCCTTAAATTGAAGAATGAACTCGAGGCCGTCAAGAACAAATTATCAACTGTCCCGGGTGTAACTGTAGAAAAGGAAAAATTATCCATCCACTTAACTAATGAAAATTACGAGGCCATGATAAGACCGCTGGAGGCCGTGACAGCTTCTTTGCTGGATTTGTCATCCCGGGTGGTGGGGGCGCATGATCCAACATTGGTTATAAACCTTGATGCTGGTTTTAAAAGTCATTTTGAAGATATTGTCATACTGCTGAACAACCAGCTTGAAGCCGCCCGACGGGCTTCTCAGGATGCCCGATCTTTTAAACAGAACAAAAAAAGATACGATGATCTTCTGGCGAAATGCGTGGGTTTGGGGCTGATGTCCCAGGAGAATAAGGCAGCCCCAGATGGGAGGCGGATCAATGTTGTCGTTACAGTTCGGAATATGCCGCTATTTATCCGTCATGTCCCTGGATTATTGTTGGAAATTGATGCGATATCGATGGGAACTTTGGAGCCGGCCATAAGGAATAATTTCCAGACGATAAGGGACCTATTGAGCCAGGGATTGCAATACGCGCAAAGTAAAGATCAGGAACTGAAGCATGCCTTGGCGGCAAAGGACCTCTTTTATGAGCTTCTTGGGAAATTCCAGGATTGGGGTTTGTTAACGGTCCATGAGGACCATTATGAATATCACATCCTCCCTGAGACAGCTGCCGCATTTTTAAGTAAAAGAGAAATTGTTGCTCGTGAATTGGAGAAGGTTTCAAGGAGGCAGCCGTCAGACCAGACGTTGAAAGTCAGGATCAAGGGATTAAGTGATCTTATGGAGCAGGCGTTTGCGAAAGCGGAGGAGTTTGTTCACAAGAATGAGGCTTTTGCTCAGCTGAACGCATTTATCCGGAAGTTCAATGAGGGACAAAGGGACCCTGAAGCGATGGGGCAGTTGCGGGTTGATATCAGGCGTTTTGTCAGATCACAGCCGACTGGGTTCCTGGCGAAGCTGGAATTGGTGCAGGTAATTCGCAAGCTTTATAGTTCCGCCGGAGGCACCGAAACGCTGGACATGGGGCAAAGCACCGGGGATCGAGTCAACGATCTCGGCGGTATCGACCTTGACCCTGCCAAACTTCATTTGCAGGAGACCGGCGGGAAGATCAATTTTGACGCCACGTTTAACGTGGTGGCACTGGACCGGCTGATCGAGGGGTTCAGCCCGGCGATCCTGAGCGTAACACCACTGAAAGACCCGCAAACGTTCTTTGGTGCGTCCCGTCAGTAGGCCCGGGGGTTGCGGTGATTATGGGAATACCGCTGGTGAACTTGAAGAGGATATGTAGAATGGACGCATGGAAAGAATAGAAAAGACACCGGAGTTCCTGCGCGCGTACGACACGTTCGAACATTCCACACGGAATATTTTCCTTACAGGCCGCGCGGGCACAGGGAAATCCACTCTCCTGCAATTCTTCCGTTCCAGCACCCGCAAGAATGTCGCGGTCGTAGCGCCGACGGGTGTGGCGGCCGTCAATATCAAGGGGCAGACGATCCATTCGTTCTTCAATTTCAGGCCCGATGTCACGCCTGAGACTGCCGGGGATATCCATCTGCGCCGTGAAAAACGCGCGCTTTACAAGAATCTTGACGCTGTCATTATCGATGAAGTGTCCATGGTGCGCGCGGACCTTCTGGATTGCATTGACGTTTTCCTGCGCAAGAACGGGCCTGACAGGAAGAAGGCTTTCGGCGGGGTGCAGATGATCCTGATCGGCGACCTTTACCAGCTGCCGCCTGTCGTGACATCGGCGGAACGCGATATTTTCGCGGGCCATTACCCCAGCCCTTTCTTTTTTGACGCGAAAGTTTTTAGCGCGTGTGATTTCGACCTGATCGAACTGGAGAAGATCTACCGCCAGACCCAGGACCGTTTCATCAGGCTCCTGAACGCCGTGCGCGATAACGCGCTGACCTCCGACGATCTTGCTGTCCTGAACTCCCGCTGTTTGCCGGATTTTATCCCTCCGCCCGAGGATTTTTACATTTATTTGACGACCACCAACGACCTCGCGGACACTATCAATCAGGCGCGCCTTGCGGGCACCAAAGGGAAAGCTTACGCGTACGAAGGCGAGGCTGACGGGGTCTTCGACAAGAAGAATTTTCCCGCGCACCAGCAGCTTGCGCTCAAGCTCAAGGCCCAGGTCATGCTCCTTAACAACGACCCCATGGGACGCTGGGTGAACGGCTCTATTGGCCACGTGACCGACATCATTCACGGCCCCGAGGATGCAGTGCGCGTGCGTCTGGCCGATGGCATCGAGGTGGATGTGGCGCCTTTCACGTGGGAAATGTACCGGTTCGTATATGATAAGGAGGCCGGGAAGATAGACTCCGAGGTCGTGGGGGCTTTTCGCCAATATCCTTTGCGCCTGGCCTGGGCGGTCACCATCCACAAATCGCAGGGGAAGACTTTCCCCAAGATCGTGATCGACGTCGGGCGGGGGACATTCTCCCACGGGCAGTCCTATGTGGCGCTTTCCCGCTGCACGACGCTGGAGGGGATCGTCCTGAAAAGGCCGTTCTTGCGCCAGCATGTCATGCTGGACAACCGGGTCAGGGATTTTTTGGAAAAATTCAAAAAGATGATGACCCAGCGGCATCTTGTTCTAGAATAGGTTGAGAGTTTTACGGAAGGGCACAATCCAGGAGAATATCATGGCGAAAAAGATATTGATCGCGGATGACGAACCAACGGTCGTGGCGCTGGCCAAGCAGAAACTCGAGGAGCAGGGTTACGCTGTCTCCGTGGCGCGCAACGGCAAAGAGGCATGGGACCTTCTCCAGAACACGATGATGGACCTTCTGGTCATCGACGTTATCATGCCCGTGATGGATGGTGTGGACCTTTACAAGGAGATCAAGAAAGTGCCGCGGCTCGCCGGCATCCCGATCGTGATCATTACGGATAATCGTGTTTTCCGTGAATCTTTCCAGGCCCTGGGTATCGAACATTTTGTCCCCAAGCCGCTTGACTCCGAACAGTTGATCCACAAGGTGGATTATATTTTTACCTGCGAGGACCTGGAGCGAAAGAACAAGCAGACCCTTATCCTGGGTGTTGATGCGCTTGTTACCCGGGATATGACGCGGATGCTTCAGGAGCAGGGCTGTGTCGTTGGTTCCGGCATTGATCCCATTGAGTTCATTGCCAACTGCCTTATCCTGACGCCAAAGGTGGTCCTTGTGGACATCCTTGTCAAAGGGGATATCCCCAGCAGCGAGGTCATCCGGGCCTTGCGTTGTTTTACCCGTTTGAACAACATGCAGATCCTTGTATTTACCCAGTTCGCTCCCAAAGATATTGGGAGCATCCAGGGTATCGAGGAATTGCGCCAGGCCAAGAATAATTGCATGGATGCGGGAGCGTCGAAGTATATAGGCCGTTTTACGGTGATGACGTTCTGGGAGTCGGTGAAGGGGTTGTTCTTATAATTCCGAGATAACGACAGCGGCCGCGCGCCGGCTTGCCCCTCGAGCGCCTAGCAGGTCCCTGGCCCTGTCGAGGTCCTGGCGGATGGCCGCGTTGCGTGAAGGTTCCAGGGTTTCCAGCAGGCTATTGGCGATATTGCGTGCGGATGCGTTTTCCTGCAGCAGTTCTTCCACGATCTTTTTCCCTGCCACAATGTTGATCAGCGCGATATGCGGGATCTTGATCACGATCCTGGCGACGAGCCACGTTAACCATGAAGTTTTGTAGATAACGACCATGGGTTTTCCCATGAGCCCTGTTTCGAGGGTTGCTGTGCCGGAGCAGACAATGGCCGCGTCGCAGGCGTTGAGGGCGTTGTAATAATCTTCACAGAAAGTGAGGCCTTCGGGAACGCTGCTGCCGTCGGGCAGGAACACCTGGCGGTCAAGGTTCTTTGTCTTGAGCAGGATGACCTGCGTCCCGGGGAGCTCTTGCCTGATAAGGCGCGCTGCTTCCAGCATGACGGGGACGTGACGCGTGACCTCTTTCCTGCGGGAACCGGGCAAAAGTCCTATAACGGGTTTTGTGCCATCCAGCCCCAACTGCTTCAGAAAAGCGTCGCGGGGGATCGAAGGTTTTACTTCATCGACGAGAGGGTGCCCGACCAGGTCAGCCGTGAAGCCGTGGCGGGCGTAAAGGTCTTTTTCAAAGGGGAACAGGACCATCATCCGGTCCACGGTCTTTTTGATAAGCCCCACGCGCGATTCCTTCCAGGCCCAGACCTGGGGGCTGATGTAATAGACCACCTTGATGCCCAGTTTCTTCAGCTCTCCGGCCAGGCGCAGGTTGAACCCCGGGTAATCGACGAGGATGGCCAGGCCGGGGCGTTCGCGCCGGGCGTGTTCCAGGGTCTGGTCAAAAACTCGTTTGATGCGGATGATGTTGCGCAGGACCTCCGTGAAGCCGATGACCGCGAGTTCCGTGATGTCCGTGAAGGTTTCAACGCCTTCCTTACGGCAGTGCTCACCGGCAATGCCGATGAAGCGTGTGCCGGGCCGCAGCGCCAGAATCTCCCGCACGAGGGAAGCGGCGCGCATGTCGCCGGACTCTTCACCCGCCACGATCAGTATTTTTTCAGGTGTTCGGTCCATATGATCTTCTGGATGGCCAGGGCTGTCTTGAGGGCCTCGCGGCCTTCAATGCCGGAGACGAGCGGGGTCTTGTTGTCCCGCACGCATTCGATGAAATGGGAGAGTTCCCGTTTCAGGGGTTCTTCTTTTTCGATGGGCAAGGACTTCTTTGTGATGGTGCTGCCGTCCTTGCTGTAAATGAAAGCTTCCTGCTTGACGTAATCCAGCGAAATATAGGCGTTGGGAATGAATATCCGGATCTTGCGCATCACCTCCGGCGATATGCGGCTCGCGGTCAGGTTGCAGACCGCCTTGTTGGCGAAAGTGAGGCGGACATTGGCGATATCGTCCTTGTCGGTGAGGACATTGATGCCGATGGCCTGGATGTCGGCCACGGGCTGGCGGATCAGGCCCTGGACGATGTCGATGTCGTGGATCATGAGGTCCATCACCACGCCGATGTCCAGGGAACGGTTCGGAAAATGGTTCAGCCGGTGGCACTCGATGAACAGAGCATCGTGGGCAATATCCTTGATGGCCTGGAACGCGTTGTTGAACCGTTCGATGTGGCCGACCTGCAATTTGACATTATGGTCCCTGGCGGCGTTAACAAGCCTGTCGGCTTCATCCACGTCCATGGCGATGGGTTTTTCGATCAGGGTGTGGATCCCGGCGTTAAGGCAGGCGAGACCCACCTCACAGTGGCTGGATGTGGGCGTGCAGATGCTCACAGCCTCGACTTTGCCGATAAGGTCGCGGTAGTCAGGGAAGAACACCGTGTGGTATTCCCGCGCCAGTTTCTGCCCGTTCTCCTTGTTGAGGTCGGATATCCCGATGAGCTCAACGCTGTCCTTGAGCTGACGGTATGTCTTCAGGTGGCGCGACCCAAGGTGCCCGACGCCGATGACCGCGACTTTGACTTTTTGCATAGGCTCCACAATAACAAACCCGCGTCCAAAAGTCAAACGAACCTCCGGCAGACCCGGGAACTGCCGCGGTTTTACGCACGTTGAGTTTCAACGTGATTGTTAACAAACGCAGCATATTTTTCAGGTGTTGTGCTGTCCAATATGTTTTTGGTATGACAAATGCAGGGGAACTGAGGGTCAATGATTCTCGTATATTCACGAAAGGAGCTGTAAACCCAATTCTCTGCGCGGTCAACCAAATATGATGTTGCGGGATTTAGGTGGACATAGCGACTTGTTTCCAGAAGTTCTTGATGGTTGTTGATCCTGGAGTTTCCGAACCTGTTTTGCCATAAGGGCCCTTTGCGATTATGGCGTAGATTGAAGTAATGCGAATAACTGCTGCAGACTTTTGAAATGAACCGTTCAATACCGTTGTTTATAGTTTGACTAAGTATCAAATGAAAATGAGTGGGCATAAGGCAATAGGCGAGAATATCCACGCTAGGGGAAGTTTCTTTAGCCGCTTCCGTGACTGCTTGTGCAAACGGAATGTTGTTGGTTACGGTCCAGCGTATGAATTTCGAGAAAGAAAGTTTCAACCTGCTGAATTGGTAGTATTGCAGAAGTAGAATAAAGCGTTCGTACTCGACTGGCGTGTTGAATATTTGAAAATGGCTGATGCTTTTTGAATAGACGTGATGGATGGCCCCGTTGGTCAAGGGTACTTGCCTTTTCATGGAAGGCCTTTCAATGAAGCGTGGGGGATCGCTGATGTTGATAACAGGTGTCAGGGATTAAAAATGTTACCAATAATTTGTCTTTTTGTCAAAAATAAAAGCACGAAACCGCGGCAGTTCCCGGGTCTGCCGGGGTTTTTGTTGGCGCTGACCTTCTTTTGTGTGAGTAATGCGTATGCTGCCCGTGTTTACGGCTTCACCGGCGGGACCGGTAAGGGTGACGCGTCGTTTTTGTTCGGTTCCGGTGCGGTGATGGCCTTGACAAGCGTCGATAATCAGACGTTTACGACAAGCGACGCCTCAACCGCCGCCAGCGCGGTCACGATCACGCAAAACTACGCCCCCGCGGGCAAGGTTTCATCTACGGTATCGTACGAGAACGGCGGGAAGACTTTGCTCATTACGGTAAGCTCCAATTTCGCGGACGGCGACACCATCACGGTGAGCGGCCTGTCGTTCAACAATTTCACCGCCAGCGGTCTGAATTGGCTTGGGCTGGAGATCGCCAACGACGGCACAACGCTGGAGTCGGACCCATTCTACAAGCAGATCTTCGCCCTGACTCGTTCACGGGGATTTACCGGCGGCGCCGGCAAGGGAGACGCTTTGCTGATTTTCAGGTAGGACGCGACCGGGGCAGTGTCATTCGCGACGATGTTTTAATCCGTTTTATAACAGGAAGATGTGATGCGATGCGCCTGATCATGATCGTTATTGTGGCAATGTTGTTCCCGGCCGCGGGCGCTTTTGCCAGCGGGCTGACTTTTTCAGAGGATAGCAACAATTTTTCAGTGCCTAAAGTTAATGTGGGCATCGGTACCTTTACGCCTCGCGTAAAACTCGAGGTTGACGGAATTATCTACGGCACAAATATCGGTGTTGGTACCACCTCGCCAGGCCAGAAACTGGAGATCAACAACACGGCGGCGTTCTCAAGTGAGTACGACAATGGCAATTCCGGCACATCGAAGACCATCGACTGGAACAACGGCAACAAGCAGAAGATTACCCTGACGGGCAATTGCACGCTGACGTTCACCGCGCCCGCCTGCGCCGCGCTGGGGTTTAACTAAAACCTCTGGCAGACCCGGGAACTGCCCTGGTTTCCGGCATCTTGTAATTCCTGTCTGAATATGGCATCCTTAGACAATACTAGCTTTATCTGAGGTGGTCGTACTAATCAATTTCACAATGAGGATATTAATGATCAGGGCCCTGTTTTCCTTTCTATTGAGCGTGCTCATGGCGTTGACGCCGGAAGCTTCCTATGCGCAGACGCTTTTTTTGCCCCAGCCGGGCACCATGGTTGGCGCCAGTTCCGTGTACATGCCCCTTATTTTTAAGGATTTGACCGTTCACCCAGATAATCCGCTATTGTTCGATTTCATTGTGGATACGGGTGACAGCGGCCTTAGACCGGGGGTGGATGACACGTCCATCCGGGAACAGTCCAGCACCCTTGTTAAATATTTTCTCGCTTCACTGACGTTGTCTGAAAAAGACCAATGGGTGAACCTTTCACCCTATGAAAAAGACCGCATCCTGCCGGAAGACCTGGGGAAGACCTAGCTTGGCCGGGACATGCTGGCCGAGGATTACCTGTTGAAGCAGGTCACCGCCTCGTTCATTCATCCGGACACGGACCTTGGCCGGAAGTTCTGGAGCAGGGTGTACGCGCGGGCCCAAAAGGAATTGGGGACGTCGGACATTCCGGTGGACACGTTCAACAAAGTATGGGTTTCAGCGGACAAGGCGGATGTCTTTGTGCGCCAGGATACAGTGGTTGTGGTCGGGTCGCATTTAAAGGTGCAGCTGGAAGCGGATTATCTGGCGTCATCAAAAGCCGGATCTGCGGGCCAGGCCCCTGTTCAAGCCAGTCCCGCGAGCGAATTGTCAAAAACGCTTATCCGCGAGATCGTCCTGCCTGAACTTGAGAAAGAAGTCAATACGGGGAAGAATTTCGCCCGGCTCCGCCAGATCTTTCACGCCATGATCCTGGCGACCTGGTATAAAAAGAATCTGAAGGCGGCTTTGCTGACGCAGGTGTATGCCAACAAAAGCAAGATGGGCGGGGTCGAAGGCGCATGGGTCGCGGGCCAAAGCGTGGATATTGACCCGCAGCAGATCTGGTCAAGGTACGAAGCGGCGTACAAGCAGGGGGTATTTAATTTTATCAAAGAAGACATTGATCAAGCCACGGGTGAAGCCGTCCCGCGCAAGTATTTTTCGGGCGGTCTTATGGACCTGGCCGCGGCCAGGGTGGTGCAAGAGGATGAATTCGATCACGCTGCCGCCGAACCCAGGGGACGATTGGTAGATGTTGCAGCGCAGATGCAGGGTGCTGACAATTCGATGGCTTCCGTTAATAAGGCATTGGAGTCGTTCATTGACCGTAATTTTGGAGCGGTGAAGTTGGACGATAATCTGTCCCGTTTTGTTGAAAATGCGAAAGAAGGAGAGGATCAAGAGCATGTGGTGATAACCCAGTTGGCGGTGATGATGAAGGATCCCCAGGCCAGTCAATTGCCATCCATGGTCAAGGCCCTGTTCCAAATGGCAACGGGGACCGAGAACAAGGGGAACATCTGGTTGATCAAGATCGCCATAGAATCTGTTACGAGCAAGATCGGGGTGGATCTCGATGTGCAGAGGGTTCTTAATTATACAGTAATGGAAACCGGCAGGAATTATTTAGATTCAAAGTTACATCTGTTGGAACAACAAAAAAGAATATCAAAAAAAGGCAAGGCTTTGTTAGCAGGAAATCAGGATAGATCGCAGGCATTTTCTCGTGAAGACATAGTTTATCAGTTGAATAAGATCAACCGTTTATTGCAAAACAGGAAAGAAAAGAGCATTTTTGTCCGTATGGGCGGGAATGTTCGCAGAGAACAAAAAGAACTGGAGATCATTAGTACTTCATTGATGGAAGCAACAACTGTTGTAAGTAAGCATGATTGGCAGCGTATTATGTATGAGGATCTGTATCGCCCTAAAGAACAAGAATTGACACACGAGCTGTCTAAAGACGGGGGTGTTGGATCTTTGAATCCGGGAGAGTTATCGCTGGCCGATCAATTGAAAGAATGGGCCTACAAGATAACTGCAAATTCTCCAACAGCAACAGCTCCATTCCAGATAAGATTCAGGGGGGATAATGTTGTTCTTCCTTTGCCAGAGAATTTGCAACCGCAAGCCAATTATTGGGAGCTTTGCTGGTCCTGGGATGTCGGCGGTTATGTTGTTGCGTACAAGGTTTCCGGCGTCCCGGTGCCTGTGGCCATACCGGGCGACATGGAGTTTGTTAGAGAATTCTACCTGCGCCTTTTGAAAGCTGGCTCAGCAGGCACTTTGAGAAAATTTGAGCAGAGTGCCACCGGGGTTACCGCATTGATCAAAGAACGTGTGGATGCGCTGGTCAATGAAAAGATGACTGCATTTAAGGAACAGCTTGATCAGGATCAGTCACAGTCTTCCGGGCGTGAGGCATTGAAAAGCCAGCGCGTCGATCAGGCCGGCGATAATGTCAAGGGTGGTATTGACCTGAACGCCGCGCAAATGACCATGTCCGAAACGGGTGACAAGGCGGGGATGGCGTTCGACCCGGCCATGCTGGCGCAGTTCCAGCGCGGTGATTTCACGGGGATAACCCCGGTGATCACCCGGATCACGTCTTTGCCGGGCCTGTTGTCGCTGATGGGGCTGGAGCATTGAAACAGAAACAAACTGTTTGCATTTTTAAAATCTTTCGGATATACTGACCCAAACTTTTTAGAAAAAGTTTTAATAATAATAACGGAGCGCATGGCCGTGGAATGAAGTGAAAGGGCCATCCATTCCAACCGGGGCAATCCCGGGGACCAGCGCCTTACGCCTTCACTTCTGTAATTCACACGGCGGGGCAGATATCAAAGGAGATCGTATGTTGGAATTGATCAAGCAGCTTCTCGAGGCCGGTGTGCATTTCGGGCACCAGACACGCCGTTGGAATCCAAAGATGAAGAAATTCATCTTCGGCGAGCGCAGCGGTATCTATGTCATTGACCTTGAAAAGACGGCGGCATGTTTGGCGGAGGCCCGTGATTTTGCGCGCGGTATTGCGGCGAAAGGCGGGCGTTTTCTTTTTGTAGGTACTAAGAAACAGGCGCAGGAGGCTGTCCAGCAGGAGGCCGAGCGTGCGGGTATGTTCTTTGTCAATAACCGCTGGATGGGCGGGCTCCTGACGAATTTTGAGACGGTCAAGAAGTCGATCCGCAAGCTCCAGGAGATCGAGCGGATGGAGAAGGAAGGCGTTTTCGGCAAGTTGACGAAGAAAGAGATCGCGCTGCTGAATAAAGAGCGGGTCCGTCTTGTCAGCGACCTGGGTGGCATCCGTGAAATGACGCGCCTTCCGGACGCGGTCTTTGTGGTCGATGTGAAGAAAGAAGACATCGCGATCAAGGAATGCAAGAGGCTTAACATACCGGTCATTGCCATGATCGATACCAACAGCGACCCTGATCCTATCGATCGTCCGATACCTTCGAACGATGACGCGGTCAAGTCGGTGCGCCTTATCGCCGGGCTTGTGACCGATAGTATTATTGAAGGCCGCAAGGAATTCTCTGGTGAAGAGAAGCCCCGGGCCCCTGAAGTAGCGCCGGAAGCAGCTGCGGTCCCTCTCGCGGTCGCTGAGGGTGTTGTGCCCCAGGTCATCGCGGAAAGCCTGGCCGAGGGCATGGTGGAGTATGATGAGAGCGTGGCGCGCGGCAAAGAAGCCGACAAGAAAAAGATCGTCAAAAAGACGGTTACGGAAAAGGAGTGATGGATCATGTCACTGGACCTTATTAAAGAACTTCGTGAAGAAACGAATTGCGGGATCATCGATTGCAAGAAGGCCCTGGAGCAGGCGGGGGGCGACCTTAAGAAGGCCAAAGAGATCCTTCGTGAAAAGGGGTTGCAGATGGCCCTCAAGAAAGCTTCGCGCGTGGCCAAAGAGGGCCGCATTGAGGCGTATATCCATAATGGCAGCAAGATCGGCGTCCTGATCGAGGTCAATTGCGAGACCGACTTTGTCGCGCGCAATGAAGCTTTCATCCAGTTTGCCAAGGACCTTGCCATGCACATCGCGGCCATGGCGCCGCTTTACGTGAAAAAAGATGATGTCCCGGCTGATGTTGTCGCCGGAGGCGCGGATATTGCCGCGATTTGCCTTCTGGAACAGCCCTTTGTCAAGGACGCGTCAAAGTCTGTCCAGGACCTGCTGAATGAACTGGTCGCCAAGATCGGCGAGAATATCGTCGTTGGCCGTTTTACGCGGTACAAGGTCGGGGAATAACAAGGAGATTGGCGTGCCCGGGAAGAAGCCCCTTTACAAGCGGATACTCTTGAAGCTGAGCGGTGAGGCGCTGCAGGGCAAGCGGGGCCACGGCATTGACGCGGAGGTTTGCGCGGGATTTGCTGCCGAGATCAAGGAAGTGCATACCATGGGCGTCCAGGTCGCTTTGGTCGTCGGTGCGGGAAATATTTTTCGCGGGCAGTTCGAGTCCAAGCGTTTCGGGCTCGACCGTTCGGTCGCAGATTATATGGGCATGCTGGCCACGGTCCTTAACGGCCTTGCGCTGCAGAACGCGCTTGAGCATATCGGCGTTCCCACGCGCGTCATGACCGCTATTGAGATGCACGCGATCGCTGAGCCTTATATCGTGCGCAGGGCGGTGCGGCATCTTGAAAAAAAGCGCGCGGTCATTTTTGTTGCCGGCACCGGGAATCCTTTTTTTACGACAGATACAGCGGCGGCGCTGCGTGCGAGCGAGATCAAGGCTGAAGTCATCATGAAGGCCACCAAGGTCGACGGTATTTATTCGGCAGACCCCATGAAGGACAAGAATGCCAGGAAGTACGATCATTTGACGTTCATGGATGTCCTGAAAGAAAATCTGAAGGTGATGGATTCTACGGCGATCAGCATGTGCATGGACAACAGCCTGCCGATCCATGTTTTCAATCTGATGCAGGAAGGCAATATCAAGAGGGCCGTTCTGGGTGAGAAAATCGGAACATTGGTAGAGTGACCTGTAAGGATCAAGGAGGCCGGTATGGGATCAAAAGAAGCTATCCACGAAGCTGAAGGCAAGATGAAGAAGGCGATCGAATCCATGTCCCGGGAGTTCGGTGAAGTGCGTACCGGACGTGCGCATCCGTCCATGGTGGAGGAGTTGCATGTGGATTACTACGGCACGTCGACACCTCTCAAACAGATGGCGGCTGTTTCTTCACCTGATGCGAGCTGCCTTGTGATCCAGGCTTGGGACCCGAGCGCCCTTGCCGAGATCGAGAAAGCCATTTTGGCTTCCAAGCTGGGTATTACGCCGACGAATGACGGGAAGGTCATCCGCCTCGTGGTCCCGCCTCTTTCCGAGGAACGCCGCAAGGAGATGGCGAAGGTCGTCAAGGACATGGCGGAAAAAGGCAGGGTTTCGCTGCGCACCATCCGCCGTGACGCCAATGACAAGATCACCAAGATGAAGAAGGACAACGCTATTTCCGAGGACGAGAATTTCAAGGCCCAGGAAGAGGTCCAGAAGTTGACGGATAAATATATCAAGGAAGTCGATGCGATCCTTGAAAAGAAGAATAAAGAACTTTTGAATATTTGATCCCGCCGCACGTCGCGCGGGTATGATCTGACCCACTAGCTCATCTGGTAGAGCACAGCCCTTTTAAGGCTGGTGTGCCGCGTTCGAGTCGCGGGTGGGTCATTTTTTATTTTTTGTATTACACATATTACGGGCGGATGGCGAAATTGGCAGACGCGCCAGACTTAGGATCTGGTCCCGCAAGGGATGGAGGTTCAAGTCCTCTTC
>CAIOTT010000052.1 GCA_903861305.1 Candidatus Omnitrophota bacterium
CAATGAAAATATATTCGTCTGCACTCTTAATCGCTCTATTCACGGGTGTATTCATTTCGACAGCTTTTCGTGCTGAAGCCGCCGAGGTTTACTATCTTGGCGGCAGCGGGCAGGGCATCGGCGCGCAGGCCAATCCTTCCTATTCGTTCAAGCAGCGCTTCTCGGACCTGCTGGATCTCTCCAAGGACAACAAGGAGCGTTCCGGTCGGATCTCCGGGTCCCTTTCCGAGCAGTTCATCCGTAACGATGTTTCGGGGAACACTTCCAAGTCTTTTTTAAGGCGGGGCAATGTTTATGTTTCCGAGGCCAATCTGAACCTGATGGAGAAGCTGGGAGGGAACTATCATCTCGAGAGCCAGGTGTTCCTGCGCCAGACGGATGACCTGCGGATCGACCCCCGCAAGGACGTGCGGATGAAGCAGTTCAACCTCAAGATCATGGACCCGGATAATCTTTACGAGTTCGGGGATTTTTACGGGGACCTTTCGCAGTTCACGTTGAGTTCAAGCCTGGAAGGCGCGCACGCGGTCGTTACGCCATCACCCAGCCAGAAGTACCAGGTCGTTGCTGCGCGGGTGGGCGAGGCAGACCAGGCCGCGGGCAAGTTCCAGCGCAATGTGGGAGCTTTGAAGGCGGACCATTATTTCTTTATGGATTCCAAGACGTTCTCCAACTTCCGGATGGGGCTCCAGGCCGTGACCGTGGCCGATGACTCTTCCACCGTCGAACGCACGGCCAGCACCCAGGATATCAATAATACCGTTCTCTCTACCGACGGCGAGATCGCCCTGCGCGGGCCGCTGTCGCTGCAGTATGAACTGGCGAGCTCCTTCTATAAAGACGAGACCGCGTCTGATCCTCATCATACCGACAAGGCCAATGCTTTTCGTTTAGCACCGGCGTTGAATTTTTCCAATTGGAGCACCCGCTACCTTTATTACCTGGTCCAGCCGAAGTTTTACACGGACCAGGGTTCGGCTTCTCCGGATAAAGAGCAGCATCAGCTGTCGGTCGATTACCGCTTCTCGAAGCGCCTGTCGGTCAATGTGATGGAGAACTATTACTGGGACCATCTGCCGGGCAGTTCCCGGACCATGAGAACAACGAACAATGAGCAGTATGTTACCATTACCGGCCAGCCCTTTGAAGAGCGTCCGAGCTTTGTCCTGCGGCCGTATGTCAGCTATGCCCGCAAGGATTCCGATGACCTGGGGAACACGGCTGAAGGCGCGACCCGTACGGCGGGCATAGGCTTTAACGACCTTCTTCAGCCGATCGGGCTCAACTACGGTGCCAAGTACGAATTCCGCAGCTACAAGGATTACGCGAACAACACTTCTTCGGATTACATCCACAGGATAGGGTTCAATTTCTCGAAGGACATGCAGCTGTGGCAGCGCCGGCTTTACCTGGCCCTTGAACCGAATATCGACCTGCGCCGGACCAAGAGCAACTCCGGCAAGTACGATGTGGGCACAGGGCTTGGCGTCAACGGGCAGTACGATATTTCCAAGCGGCTGGTCCTGCGCGGCAACCATACGCTCAGCGACATGAATTCGGCCAAGACATCGGCGGATTATTTCCAGACAAGGACCTCCGGCGAACTGGACTTCACGCTCAACGCAGCCCGCACGGCGCATTTCATCACGCGCTATGAGTACAACCATTACATTTACGAGGACGGTCAGCAATCCTATAACGAGAACCGGATCATCGGGAAATTCTTCATTAATTTTTGAGGTTGCTTATGAAATACAAAATGACCGCTTTATGTTTCAGTGCCTTGTTCCTGTCAGGACTTGCCAGCGCGGCGGAGAAAGCGCCGATCCCGGCGGAAACATCGTTGGGCCGGGCATCAGCGTTGAAATTGCCGGTAGATGACCGTCAACAGGCTGAAAAGCTGCTGGCAAATATTTTTGAGGTTTACCGCCATTACAGCCGGGATACGTTCTGCGCTTTGGTGTCGGAAAAGTTCGCTCCCGGGCGTGTTGAATTTATCAATGCGGTCGAGCAGGGCTATCGCGCGGGTGCTGTTCTGGAGTTGAATTATGTTATCGACAAGGCTTTGCCGACCGGGAATAAACTGGCTGTTGTGTTCAAGTGGGAAAAGAAAATCCAGCCGGCGTCCCTTGACCATCCGATCATGAGAAAAGGTTCGGTCCAATTCATGTTCGAGAGGGTGAAGGACCAGTGGTTATTGGTCCAGGTCGCAGGCACTAGTCCTTTCTAAAATATCAAACGGATGATCTCATGCAGAAAAGATCTTACTTTGTAACAGTTATTGGCAGGACCAGTTTCGTGATAGCGCTGGCCGCGGGTCTGTTGTCTTGTTTCCTCACTCCGGTGCAAGCGGAAGAAAAGCCTTTTGCCAGCACGGCAACAGGCAAGGCCTCGACCGAACTCATCAAGAACTTTACGAATTTTGTCAAAGATGTAACGGCCATGAACGGCATGACCGATCAGGACAAAGTGAATTATATTCTGACCAAAGGCAAGGAGCGCATCAACGAGGTAAGGGCCAAGCGGTTGAAAGATACGATCAAGACCAAGGCGCTGGATTATATAAAGGCGCGCATGCGCGCGGACCTGTTCAAGAGCCAGGTCCCGGCCATGATGAACGCGGCCATTGTTGAAGGACAATCTGTGGCATCCGTGTGGTCGAAAGCGGATGTGCAGATCAAATCGCAGCTTGATACGCAGATGAACGCGATAAAGTCTGCCGTGTCCGCTGCCGAGATCGGCTGGAAGGTTTACGGCACCTGGAGCGCCAAGGGTGCGGAAGAAGGGGTGCGCGAGTTGGGGGTCCAGGTCGGGACAAAGATCATTGAATATTTTGTACCGGGGTGGGGCTATTACCGGCTGGCCCAGGCGGCAGTGGAGGCGCTGGGCAATTACGTCGTCGTTTATGCGTTTGATACGTCCCTTCAGGAAAAAATGAGAATTGTCCTGACCGGCCATGACCCGAGGACCGATCCTGCCGGGTTCAAGACCTGGATCCTTTCGGTGAATATCGCCAGTTATGTTCAGCAGGAATGGGATGAGCAGTTGGCGTATGGCGGGTGGTATTTGAAAGGGTCGAATGAAGGCGAAAGTATGAAGAAGGCCATTATCACGGCCCTCGAGAAGATGAAAGCGGAAGTTAAGCAGCGCGCGGATGCTGAGAACCAGATGCGAGCCAATCTGGAGGGGCTTGATAGTGAGGCCAAAGCGGCTGCTGCAGCGGTGCAGGCAACGATCGATGCGTCTGGCAAGGAGTTTGAGCCGATCCTTAGCGGCATCGACAAGTTCAAGTCAGACATTATAGGCTGCGAGAAACAGGATCAGCAGGAACAGATCGATGAGTCCAAACAGGCCGCTCAGTTGCAGGCGCAGCAGGACAGCCGTTTTGAAACGGCATTCAAGTATTCGCCTTTCGCGCACGATTCGGTCCTTAAGGCCTTGAAGAATGCCCTCAGCGAGATCACGGATGGGCCCGGCCCGAAAGGGTATGACCCTAAGGCCATTGACCAGGGGATGGCGGACTACCTGGCCATCCGTCAGCAGGTCGTGGGTGGAAAGGGTGCGGAAGTGGAGCGCGACATAAAGATCTCGCAGGATAAGGTGGCCCAGGCAGAAGCACAGTATAACCCGGTCATGGCCTCGTTATGGGCGCAGATCGACGATGCCTGGAGCAATCCGGCCCGGCGTAACGCCCTGGAGGCCCAGTTAGCTTCGGTCTCGGACGCTTTTCAGACGGCCAGAGGTCCGTATATGAACATTGCCTACAGGAATTTCCTTCCTGAGGAATTTTCTTCAGATCAGGGGGTTCTCGCAGAGGAGGAACAGGAAGTTTTTCTGGAAGCCAGGCAGCGGCAGGTGCAATTTCATCAGGCGATGGACAAGTTGGCCGAAGAGTTGCAGGCCGAGGTCGATAAAGCGGCAGGGGATTACGTCACGGCCATGGCCGTGGTGGGTGAGAAGGCTCTCAAACTGCATTATCCGGGAGCACTGTCTTCCCCTGTAGAAACATTTGCGGCTTTGGCAGAACAGGAAAAACTTTTGCAGTCGATCGCTTATCGGGAGCCAGGTGATGTGATCAAGAACGCACAGCGGGTTGAGACCATCAAAAGCGATCTTTTGGCTGACAAGGAACTTCTTCCTGTGGTTCAGTCCGAGCAGCGCAAGATCTTTGAGGCGTATGCGGCAACGATCAGTTCGGTCGTCAATAGGTATAGAGATTCCGTCCCCAGGGCGCTACAGATCGATAACGGTTCTTCGTCGGGTAATGGCTGGTATGAGCATGCGCTTATAAATAATGACCCGTATCCGCAATCCCTTAACGGGACCATGCTGATCGAGGATTACGGGATAGCGGGCAAGAGGACTTATGCTTCCATTCCGAGGGTGTGGGGTTCCGAGAGGGGCGTCAATGAGCAGTCGGCTTTTTTGGCGGCGCTTCCCGATCAGACCTCGGCCGCGATCGATGGGACTCTGGTCATGATCGATAAGCTTTTGACCGAATTGGAGCCGAAGAAAAATTCTGACGCTGTGGTTCTGGCTTTCGGGCGGATCCTCGAGCAGATATATGAGGATCAGTTCCTGGCGCATCTTCAGGACGTCTCGATGGCCCAGGAAAAGGACAGGCTGGGAGATATGATCTTTACGGCGGATAATGCCGCTTTTATGTACATGGAGCCCGATAAAACAAAGGGTGCGCTATATCTTACCCAGCTCAAGAATGCGTGGGACAACTGCCGGGACCTGGTCAAGGTCCTCAACAATCTCAAGAAAGGCATCGCCCGGGATGTGGTCTATACCACTAAATTTCAGGAGTATGCGTTCCCGGCCCTGGATGTGCTCAACACGGTCCCTGACCGGATCGCCCTTTATGATGAAGCGCTGACGGCGGCGAAGAAGACTTTTGCTGACCGGCTGGCGGCGGGGAACAAATATCTAGATGACGCGAAAAAGAAACTGGACGATCTTGACAAGAATACGTGGCTCGGCCAGAAGGTCAAGGTGCTGGAGGATTTCAGGAAAGATACCATTCTTGTTTATCAGAACCTTTACAAGAATTTTGCCAAAACACCTGCGATGGCGGTGCTGGTCCAGGGCTGGAATGATCTTGATCAGAAGGTCCAGGATGCGATCACAAAAGCCGGGGATGATGAAAAAGCGGCAAACGCAAAGTTGGCTGCCCAGGCGGCGGCCCAGCAGCAGAAACAGCGGGATGATGAAGCGGCGGCCCAGAAAACGGCGGCGACAGAACGGATCAAAGGGACGGTCGGGTATATTCAGCTGGGTGATCAGCGGCTAAATTCGCAGCCGATGAGCAGCGCTTCCGGACTGGTGCAGGTTGACCGATCGGGGCTGGTGAACGGCGACTTACGGCTCACCGGGCGCATGAGCTTTATGGATAACGTTGACCGGATGCTGATCTCGGTGGACGGAGGCCGTACCTGGAGCCAGCTTCCTGTAGCGCAAGTGATCTATCATTCATTCACGCCGATCGCGGGGGTGACATATCTGCCGCTGCTGAAGGTCAGGCTTACGACCAACGATGAGGTGACGCTTGATTTTTTCAACGGGATCCAGGGGATCGTATATCAGGACATTGATTACAACCAGATGGTCCAGGATGCGATCAAGGCGATCGCGGATGCTTACGAGCGCGCGGATGCCAGCGCTTTCAGCGACCTGATCTCGCGGGATTACCTGGGCAATAAGACCTCGCTAGACCAGGGCGTGCGCCTGGACTTTGACATGTTCACCAGCATTAAGATCACGATCTATATCAACCGTATCGACCGCCGCGGCGACCAGATGGTGGTCGATACCAGGTGGGATAAGACACAAACACCGCGCAAGACCGGTCAGGACCAGCGGACCAGCGGCAACACGGTGATGGTATTCAAGCTTGAAGATGGCAAGATGAAGATCTATAACCTGCGCGGGAATTTACTCTACGCAACGATGTCTGCGGATATTGCGCAAGCGTCGGGACTTCCGGCAGTGACGGTGGCGCAGATCAGGGCCGCAGCAGATGAGCGCAATCCGGTCCAGCCCGGGGCGGGCTCGACCACGGATGCCGGCGGATTAACAACCGCGACGACCAGTCCCGGGACATCGAATATCGAGACCGGCACGTTGGCGTTGACACAGAACGACGCCCACCCGGCCGTGAACTGGATCCAGGAGTACGAGTTTGCGACCGCTCAGTATCATTTTATCGGCGGGATGTTCGGCCCGGTCTATGATTTCCGGCGCCGTGAAGGGTATGTTGAGGTCAAGTCGGGTAATGGCATCCAGGATCTGGGGGCGGTCAATATTGATACAGTGACGTCGGTCCCTGCCGGCGGGTACGCCACGGATGCCGGATGGGCTTTCGGCCATTGTTATGCCATTCAAATGTCTGACGGGAACTATGCGCTGGTCCAGTCGACAGATGATCCTGCTATCACTTATGATGGCGGCAGCAATATGATCTCGTATACGACGCATTTCAAGTACCGCTACCAGAGGAACGGCACGCGGGATTTTTAGGGAGGTTGGACCACATCCGCCACTCAGCCGTTATCATTCTTTGTTTGACCCTCGTCTTCACTCCTGCGGCCCTGCGGGCCGAAGAAGCCTCCTCTTTTTCAGATACAAAGACAGGCAAAGGCACCAAGATGTTCCTCGAGAGCCTGTCCCAGTTCTTTGAGGATTCCAAAGAACTGTTCGGCAAGACTGACACGGAAAAAGTGCAGTATATTCTGGCCAAAGGCCGCGAGCGGATCATTGCCAAGGCAGCCGAGGGCTTCAAGGAGCAGTATAAAACCTTCCTCACCAAGTATGCCGAAGACAATATCCGTGCCAGGCTTTTTAAACAGATAGCGGTCCCTGAGATCACCAGGGAATACGCGGCCAAGGGATTACTTTCCAGTATCAAATGGGGAGATATTGACGTTGAGATCGCGTCTCAGCATGCCACGGCCATGCGGGCGGTGGCGGTGGGGATCAAGGGAATTGAGGTGACTGTCGGGGCGATGGTCAAGTGGTACCAGAAAGGCCCGGAGGAAGGCATCAAGGAATTGTTTAAGGGGACTTCCGAGGCGCTGGGCGAATGGTTGATCCCTGGTTGGGCGGTATACCGCAGCGCACAGGGATTGGTTGAGGCTTTGGGCAATTATGTGGCAGGGTATGCGTTTGACACTTCCTTTCAAGCCAAGAAGCATGATATTTACCAGCATGATCCCAAGACCGACCCTAAAGGTTTTGCCCAGTGGGTTTTATCGTTGACGGATATCCGTGGATTTGTCGAGAGGGAATGGGTCCAACAGATAGGGTATAAAGGGAATTATTTCAAATATGATTTTGATATAACGACCAAAGAAGAATTTGGCGATGCCATGAAAGAAGCGATCATCGCCGAATTGACGAAAGTTCGGGCCGGGCTCATCAAACAACAGCAGGAGTTTAACAGTGTTCAGCAGAAGATCGAAGCCCGTCAGAGGGAATATGATGATAAGGCGCGGGCGTCCAACGACCAGTTGAACGCGCTCACCAAACAAGCTTTGGACAAGGCCCAGCCGTATCTTGACAAGATCGATCAGTTTCAGGTGCAGCAGGCTGGGTACAAGAAGGAAGATGCCCAGGCTTATCTTCAGACCGCGGAAAGTTCATTAGCTGGCGCCAACAGCACATGTGCGGTTGGATTGGGCAGTAAGGTAAGGCAGGAAGCATTGACCCTGGTCTATTCATCGATCACGGATGGTTCTTTTGACAGGACAAAGATTGCGGAGCGTTTTGACGCTTACCAGCGGACGCGAGAATCTCAGATCAGATCTGTCTATGACAAGAATTCGGCTATAGCAACGAACAACCTGGAAGATGCCTGCAATAAGGAAACTGTTTTCAAGGCTTACGGGCTGGACCAGGCGGCTATTGCTGCCGAGGAACAGGTCATTTTTCTTGAGGCCGCAGAGAAGGCGATAAAATTGAACGAGAAGATCCGTGTGGGCATGGATAAACTTAAAGGCGACGCGGATGCCGGGCAGGAAGAATATTCCAAGGCGATGAGCGGTCTTCTCGACGAGGTTCAGCGGACGCTGAATTTTCCCGATTCCTGGCATAACCCCAGGTTCTTTCCTCTTTTTTTTGAAAGACAGCAGGCCGATACTTCTTTGATCGGATCAGGCATGATCTACCAGATGTATGAAGGGCTTGTGGCAATGAAAGACCAGCTGACCCAGGATCAGCGCTCGGCCGCCAGCCTCTCTCAAAAGGAAGCCGCCATCGGCGCAAACTACGCTCAGGCCCTGGCAAAAGTCCGCAATGATTTTGAATCACTGGTCCCGAAGGGGTTGCGGGTGATCGATGGCAATGCGGATCTGGCGGATCTTTTTGTGCCCGCAATGACGCTGCCCTATCCCGTGCCTGTCACCGTTTCCAGATGTAATGAACCTGCGCCGGGAGCCGATCCGTCCTCGGCGAAGGATTGTTATCAGACAGAAGCGCGTGAGATGCCCGTTATTGCTCATTCGGATATATTAAGGGTTTTTACCGATCCGCTGGCTGGGCTGGAGCCGCAGCCGGATTATGGCCAGGTCCGCCAGGAGCTTGATAAAGCGATCAGCCGGATCGAACCGATGGCAGACAAGGATTTTCTGGCGCTCCATCTATTTAAAATGGTTCAGCAAATCTGCGATTATTTTTCCGGTTATACGTTCACTGATGATGCGACAGAACAACAGAAGGCTGCAACAAAGTTTGCTGCAGGCGAGGGGGGATCGTACATTGCAACAATGAAAGCGCTTTGGGAGACCAACCAGCCGGCTATGGAAAAGGCCCGTGAATTGCAGAAGAAACTTGGAACCCCTTATCTTTTGACGGAGATGGAGAAGTTAAAAGACCTTGTTCCCCGCAAGATCGCTTTCTTGGAAAGCTTTTCCAGGCAGTTTGCCGATCAGAAGGCCAGGACGCAGGAACAGGCGACGATGGCGAAATTCAACACGGATTTTAATGCCATTATTTCCGGCCAGGATATCAAGAAACAGCATGACGCATTGGTATCCCTGCAGGAGAAGCTGCTTGCTGAGCCATTCAAGTATATGACCCAGGAACGCGATACGCTGGCGGCCAGCATGAAGGTCAAACGAGGTGAACTGGAGGACAAGCTGGAAATGCTGGGCGTCAAAACCGGAGGTTCATCGGGACTGTCGGTGGTTTCAGAATCGTCAGTGGCTGAAGCGATCGGGGCGATGGCGGACGCTTACGAGAAACAGGATGCCGGAAAATTCTTTGACTATGTCTCCAATAGCTTTCTAGGGAACAAGGCTTCTTTGGAGGAAGGTGTTCGGTTCGATCTTGCCATGTTCTCTGCCATAAGTTTGAAGATCTACATCAACAGCATCCAGAAGAGCAGGGATACTTTTGTCGCTGAGACACGGTGGGACAAGACGCAAACAGCCATCCTGGGAGGCGCACAGTCGAAAACCTCGGGAAAAACAACTTTTGTCTTTGCGGTTGAAGGCTCAGCTGTGAAACTCAAGAATTTGCGCGGACAGTTGATCTATGCCACACTTTCCCCTGATATTGCTCAAGCGAGCGGGCTGAGCGGCGCGATCGTTGACGCGATACGCAAAGCCCGTGATGAGCGTAACCCGGTCCAACCCGGAGCTGAAGGGGATGCTGTTGCTGTAACTGCAGGACAGACCGGGAATACTTCCCCTCAAAATCCTTCTTCTCAGCCGCCTGTGCCGTCCGGCGGACCGCTGATGGTCAAGGATGGTGCGATCCATATGCTCCACCGCTCTTTTGATTTTTCTTCCGGCCAGGAAGGGACGAATGAGGAGGGTGATTTTCTTATGCTGGGTGGCGTTTTAAAAGGACAGGGGTCAGCGCAGATCCGCGAGGTCAGTGTTGATTTTGATTCTCTTGCGGCCGCTCCTTCTTCAGGATATAAAGAGTCTGTTCTGCTGGCCGACAACACGACATATTGTTTTGTGACACGTTCGGGGCAGTACGGGAAGCTGTTTGTGCCTCAGGGGATGGTCATCCCTTTCACTTTTAAGTATGTGGTCCAGACGAACGGGACAGTGGATCTTAAGTAGCCATATCTCAAATTCTTTTACTTTCTACCCTGGACCGAGGAGTAATTTTTCAAAAAGCCTATCCATTGATCCGGATGGGCTTTCTTTGTGTAAAGGGCTCGTTGAAAGCCTGCTGGTTATACCCTGGTACAATTGATTCATTTTTCACATTGCCCAAGAATGATATTCAAGGATCTTTGAATAACAATTAAAGAAAGACGGTTCATATGCCAAAACCAGACAGGAAGGGCAATCATAAAGGCAGGATATGTTGCCTGACGCAAAACAAGGTGGACTTTAAAAGCCAGGAAATACATCAGGAAAAGGCGCATGAGTCTATTGTTAAAGGAGGTTTGGGGGCTTCAAATTCTATAATTGATCATCCCTTCGTCAAGGACGGGAATGAGAAACATGATGATGAAAAACAAAAATGATCAATATGTTGCACATTATTAGAACTTTAATCTATTAGTACAAATCCTTTCTTTGACGATCAGGCGAAATGCGCCTGGTTAGCTAAAAGCCTCTCTGGATCCCGGGGAGGCTTTTTTATTTGAACAATTTTCCCATATAATGCGGAACGTAGTAGTGTATAAAAGTCAGTTTAGACAAGAAAGTGGTATTCATGGGCACACAGGTCATCATAAATTTCCTTATATACGCCGTCGTCAATGCTTTTACCCCTGGGCCAGGCAATATCCTCGCGCTCAACACCGTGACGAACTACGGTTGGCGACGAGGAAGAATGCTGTTCTTTGGTATTTTCACGGGTTATTATGTGGTTCAAGCCATCTGCGCGGTCTTTGTTTATGGTTTGAATGAGTATTTGGCTCCGGTCATGGCTGTCATGAAATATATCGGCGTGGGGTATATTGTCTGGCTTGCCGTTCATATCGCGACCAGCACGCTGTCTGAGGAGAGTGACCGCTCGTCCGCATCGTTCTGGAAAGGCTTTATACTTCAGTTTGTGAATGTGAAAATATATTTGTTCGGTATAACGGCACTTTCCGGCTATGTGGTGAAGCATTATGCATCGTTTGGAATGCTGTTGCTTTTTGAAATGATGATCGCAACGATCGGGACCGTGGCTACTGGCGCGTGGATCTTTATGGGCGGTTTGTTCGAGCGCACCTACACACAGTATTTTCGTGTCATTAATATCGTTTTGGCGTTGGTCTTGCTTGAATGTGCATGGAGCATGATCTTTTAAAGCTTGGTTGTTGGCGATAATTGAATTGACAATATTTTTTTTAATGCTATTATTGACATATGCTAATAACTAAAACATAAGGTGGCTATGGCCAGACCCCGCAAGAAAAGAACCGTTTGTCTTGAACTTAGATCTGCGTACTTTACGCCGCATGGTATTCCTTCTGCGGAATTATCCGAGATCCTGCTTGAGGTGGATGAAATGGAGGCGGTGCGCCTTGCGGACCTTCATGGAAAGTACCAGGAAGAAGCTGCCAAACAAATGGGGATATCACGTCCGACATTCGGAAATATCATCAATCGCGCTCATCAGAAGATCGCGGAAGCGCTGATCAGAGGGAAGGCTCTGCGCATCAATTGCCCCAGGTTTGCTACGAAATTGAACCAACCGATCGATGAAGTGAAAAAATAGAATTTAAAAACTTGTTCTGAGGTGATATATGCGGATATTGATCGTAGGAGGCGTGGCGATGTATCTCGAACGGGCCGATCAGGGCACACACTTTTTAGTGCACAGTATTCTCGACGCTGTTTTGAGAAGCGTGCAAAATCCGGGATAAATTTAACGGAGGTTTTTTGTGTCGGTAGAAATAGCTAAAGCGCATTACTTGGGAAAAGACGGTTATAAAAAGCTCAACTGCGCCCAGGCTGTCCTGAGGGCGTTCAAAGACAGGTTCGATCTTACGGAAGATGTCATAGACCAGTGCGGCGCCTGCGGGGGCGGTCGCGCACCGGAGGGGCAATGCGGTTCGTTATATGCCGCCCGGGTGATGCTGGGAGCGGCGCATCAGGCGGAGATCAACGATTGTGAGAACGCGCTTCTGGAGAGGGCCGGATCGATCAAATGCCGCGAGATCCGTGCTGCCAGGAAGCTGGCATGCGTTGGGTGCGTAGAAACCATTGCGGCGTGTATTGAAAAGATCGGTAAATGATCGAAATGAGGGAATGTCTGATGTTGCCTCAGATAATATTTTTTCTCGGGTTCTTCTTTTGTTTGACGCCGTTTGCCTCACCGCCGTTAGCGTTGGCCCTTGGATTGGTCCTTGCGCTGACAACGGGTCATCCGTTCAAGCAGTTCAATGGTCCAGCTATCCGCTATCTGCTTCAGATCTCTGTAATAGGCCTTGGGTTCGGGCTGAATATAGGCGAGGTTGTAACGGCGGGGAAGACGGGCGTTCTTTTTACGGTTGTTTCGATATCGGGAACGCTTGTTGCCGGATATCTGATCGGAAAATGGATGTCGATCAACCGTAAAACATCTTATCTGATATCGGCCGGAACCGCCATTTGCGGCGGGAGCGCTATTGCCGCCATGGCGCCGATCATCGAGGCCGATGAGAATGAGGTGGCGATCGCTTTGGGAACGGTGTTCATCCTTAATTCTGTCGCGCTTTTTATTTTTCCGCCGTTAGGCCATTATTTCGGGCTTACGATGAAGCAGTTTGGCATGTGGTCCGCAATCGCGATCCATGACACCAGTTCGGTAGTTGGCGCGGCCGCACGCTATGGTGATGAAGCGCTCAAGATCGCAACAACAGTAAAACTGACCCGGGCCTTGTGGATCGTTCCTCTTGCGTTAGGGACGGCTGTGGCCTTGAAGAAAATGTCGACAAGAATTGTGTTCCCATACTTCATCCTGGGCTTCATCGGTGCGTCGTTGGTCGTTACTTTTCTACCTGGCTTTAAGCCGATGTACGTGGGGCTTCTGCAGGCTGCCAGGGTCGGCTTAACACTCACGCTGTTCCTCATCGGAGGTGGATTGTCACGGGACACGTTAAAGCGTGTGGGCGTTAAACCGGTTGTTCAAGGTGTCGTCCTGTGGGTGTTGATCGCCGGTATTTCATTGCTTGCCGTGGTCAGCATTATATAAGCTTAACGCGCGTATTTCTTGATGGTTCACATTAGCGGCAGGTGTTATCCCGTCTGCATTTAAGGGGGTTATTATGACATTTAAATTTCTTTTGTTCCTTGTTGTCAGTTGTCTTCTTTCTTCAACCGCGTTGGCATCTGATGAAATGACGGGAGCTGCTGAATTGACATTTGAGGTATTTTCTCGGAAAGTTTTGGACTATTATCCCAGGCTCAAAGCTGTCCATAGTGATATTGATGTGGCATTGGCCAGAAAGATCCAGGCACAGTCTGGTTTCTGGCCCTCTTTAGATGTGTCCGCGGGGTACCAGATCAGCAATGATCCGGTGAATGTGTTTGGCATGCTTCTACGCCAGGAACGCTTCACATCGTCAGATTTTGACCTTAAACGATTGAACACACCCGATCGGCATCAGGACCTTTCAGCCGGGGTACACGCCCAGTGGCCCCTTTTCGACGCCATGCAGACGATCGGGCGGGTACGTTCTGCCCGGGAGAACTTGAAAGCATCGCAGTCGGATGAAGCTTTTACGATCATGGAAGCCCGCCTGATAGCCCAGGACGCCTATTTGAACGCGCTGACACTGGACAAGCTTTTGTTCATTATTGAAGAGGTGCAGAAGAATTCTGCCGATGATCTGAAAATAGCGAAAGACCTTAAAGACAAGGGAATGGTCCTGGGGGCTGATTATTATGCGTCGCGGGTCCTGTTGGGTGACTTTATACGCATGAAGAATGAGCTTTCCCGTCAAAAAGTGGCGATGACAGCGCTGTTGAATATTTTGATGGGCGAGTCGCCGGAAAAAGTCTGGCTGCTTACAAGCACGATCAAGGAGGCGGGATCAATGCATCAGGACAGTCGGGAGTTAATAAAAACAGCTCTTGTGGATCGGCCGGATATTTCATCGATGCGCTCGCGCCTTCAAGCGTTTGATTCAGATCTGTCCCGGGAGCAGTCAGCGATATTCCCGCGTTTAAGCGCATTTGCTGACGCCGTCAATGGCCGCAACAAGGTTGGAGCATCAGGTGGGAATAATTATACCGTTGGTGTCAAAGCCGAACTTCCGCTTTTTGATCCTTCGCGTGATGGTCGAGTCAAAGAGGCTAAAGCAAGAAAAGCCCGGTTGGAACACGATATGGAATCTCTAAAAGACACTATCAGCCGCGACATTGTTGAAGAGACGGCGCGTTATGACACGTTTCTGGATAACACGGCTGTATTAAAAGGCATGGCTGATGATGCCAAAGTGGCGGTATCTTTTGTTGTCCCGCTTTACAGTGAAGGCCGAAAGTCGATCGCGGACCTGCTGGAGGCCCGGCGTACTTATCTGCAGTCGGCGCAGGCTTATCAGAAAGCTGTCATGGGAATATGGTTGTCAGAAGCGCGGTTGCTGTTCTTGACCGGCCAGTTGAACACTGATGGCATGAAACAATTTGCGGAAGGAGCCGGGTTATGAGCGGACAGCAAGAAGGTTTCATCGCCCGGGTTGTGGGGGTGTTCGTCAAGTCTAAAGTTACCCCGCTTATCCTTGGTTTCTCGATCTTCCTGGGGGTGATGGCCGTCATCAACCTGCCGAGAGAAGAGGAACCGCAAATTTCCGTTCCGATGTTCGATATTTTCGTCTCTTATCCCGGGGCCACGGCTGAAGAGGTCGAGCGGCGTATCGTCAATGTCGGCGAACGTAAACTTTGGGAGATCAAGGGCGTTGAGTATGTATATTCTGTGACCCAGGCGGAAGGGGCGGTTATTACTGTCCGGTTCCGTGTCGGAGAAGATGTGGAAAAGAGCCTGATCAAGCTCTATACAAAGGTCCATTCCAACCTTGATGTGCTGGCTAAAGGAGGTTCTCAGCCCTTCATCAAGGTCCGCTCGATCGATGACGTTCCGGTCCTGACATTGACCTTTCACGGTGGTAAAGATGATCCGGTCAAACTGCGCAAGATCGTGACGGATGTTCAGAACAGGATCAGTGTTATCCCGGATGTTTCTGAAACAAATATCACGGGAGGCCGTAAACGTCAGTTCCATGTGTATCTTGATGAGGCTAAACTCAACGATCGGTTCTTGAACCCTCTTGAGATAAGCCGTTTGATCCAGCAGGCTAATGTGAAGGTGACGGCGGGGCATCTGGATAGCGACCTCGAGCTTGTCAATGTAGAAGCCGATGGATTTTTTCGCTCTAAAGAAGATCTCGAGGGTCTGGTGATCAGCGTCAGTCAGAGCGGGGAGGTTTACCTGAAGGACGTGGCCAGGGTCGTTGATGCACCAGATGAAGATGAAAATGCTGTGAATATCCGCTTTGGCGCCGCAGACAAATCCAACCTTAAAGGGCCGTTCGATGCGGTCACCCTTTCAGTCTCAAAGAGAAAAGGCTCTAATGCATCACGGCTGTGCGAAACGATCTTGAAAACGGTCGAGGGCTTGAAGGGGAGTGTTATTCCCGGTGATGTAGCGTATGTCGTTACCCGTGATTATGGCGCAACGGCCGATGAGAAGTCCAATGAACTTCTTTTTCACATGTTGATCGCAGTCGTTGCTGTCACTTTCCTGATGGGGCTTGCGTTGGGGTGGCGTGAGTCTGGGGTTGTGGCCATTGCCATTCCGATGACGCTGTCTTTGACCCTGGCCGGATTTTATTTTCTCGGGTTCACGTTGAACCGCATCACGCTTTTCGCGCTGATCTTCTCCATTGGTATCCTCGTCGATGACCCGATCGTGGGGGTTGAGAATATCGTGCGCCATCTTCGCATGGCTAAGAACAAGGGGCGGGATCTTTTAGAAGTGACGATCGAAGCTTTCAAGGAAGTTCAAAGCCCCTTGATCCTCGCCACGCTGACAGTTATTGCCGCCATTTTACCCATGGCTTTTGTAAGAGGCCTGATGGGGCCGTATATGCGTCCGATACCGATCGGGGCCAGTATGGCGATGGTATTCTCCATGATGGTGGCGTTTGTTGCCACGCCCTGGGCCGCCTACAGGATCCTTGGGAGCGCGCAGCGGCAGGGCAAGCTCAAGGATCACGGTGATCATGGGGAACAGGATGATCTTTTGACGAAGATCTATCGTTCTTACATGAAACCGTTGATCTATAGTTCAAAGGTCCGTAAAGGGTTCCTTATTGTGCTTTTAGTGATGCTGGCTGGCGCGGTGATGCTGGTCCCTTTGAAGCTCGTTAAGGTCAAGATGCTGCCCTTTGATAACAAGAACGAATTTCAAGTGGTCCTGGATATGCCGCAAGGGGCTTCTTTGGACCAGACAAAGGCGGCCATCAATGAACTGGCGACGTACATCAGTACGACGCCGGAAGTGAAGAATATCACGGCTTATGTCGGAACGAGTGCCCCGTATAATTTTAACGGGTTGGTCCGGCATTATTTCCTGCGTTCCAGGGCCTGGCAAGCGGACCTTCAGGTCGATCTTACCGGAAAGGATGAACGTAAACGCCAGAGCCATGCGATAGCGAATGCCGTTCGTCCCAGGGTGCATGAGATCGTTTCGAAATATGGCGGACATGTTCAGGTCGCAGAAGTCCCGCCGGGACCGCCCGTGCTTTCCACGCTTGTCCTGGAAGTATACGGTCCGACGCTGGCAGGCCAACGCCAGCTCGCGGGCGATGTTGAGGCCCTTCTTGACAGCAATAGCGGTGTTACCGATGTTGACAGTTATGTCGGACGCCAGGAAAAGCTTGATAGCTTAAAGATCGATAAACAAAAATGTTCCCTGAACGGGATCCAGATCGATTCACTGGCCGCGATCATTGCAGGAACGATCCAGGGAAGCAAGGTCGATCTCGCGCATCTTTCCGGCGAGAACGAACCCTTGGAGATCGTCATGAGGCTGCCCAGGGAAAAACGCGGGTCATTGGACGCGACACTGGACATGACTGTTTTGTCCCGGTTCGGTAACAGGATACCGATCAAGGATCTTGTCACTGTGGAAAAGATGTCCAGGGACTACACTATTTACCACAAAAATCTCGAACGGGTGTCCTACGTCATCGGTGATGTTCAGGGCCGGTTTGACAGTCCGGCGTATGCCATGATGGACCTGAATGGCGGCCTTGAGAAATTGTCGCTTCCCGAACCCGTCAATGCGGCGCAAAAGGGACCTGATCTTTTGTTCACATCCCAGCCGGAAACAAGCGACCGCTGGTCGATCAAATGGGATGGAGAATGGCAGATCACGTTTGAGGTTTTCCGGGACCTCGGGATCGCATTTGCGATCGTCCTGGTACTGATCTTTACGCTTGTGGTGGGGTGGTTCCAGTCGTTTAAAACGCCGTTCATTATCATGCTTCCCATACCATTGACGCTGGTGGGCATCCTCCCGGCACACTGGATGACAGGGATGTTCTTTACGGCCACATCCATGATCGGGATGATCGCGGGTGCGGGGATCGTGGTGCGCAATTCGATCATACTTGTTGATTTTATCGAGCTGCGCGTCAGGGAGGGGGTGCCGCTGGAAGAGGCTGTAATTGATGCAGGGGCCAAGAGATTCCGTCCTATGCTTTTGACCGCGGCGGCTGTCGTGGTGGGCGCGTCGGTCATTTTGTTTGATCCGATCTTTCAGGGCCTGGCATTGTCACTGATGGCAGGGGAGATCGCTTCGACGATCTTATCGCGGACGGCGATACCGGTGATCTATTATATGGCCATGCGACCGAAGGATAGCAAAGCGTAGACATCTGGGGGTTCCGATTCATTGATGCTCCAGGTCAGTTCAGATGGCGGTGAATAATAAATGCGTTCAGTCGTGGGCGCGTCAATCCAAGGAGGACGAAATGATGGAAAGAACGTTAAGAGGAATAGCAGGGGTTGTACTATTGATCAGTTTGCTGCTGGCGCATTATGTCAGCCCGTTATGGCTCTGGTTCACGGCTTTTATGGGGGTCAATCTTATCCAGTCGGCTTTCACCAACTGGTGCCCCATGATGTGGGTTTTGCAAAAGTTTGGAATGAAATAACATACAGTTTCACAAGCAAGCGCAGGTTTAAGACAGAACTTCATTGAGGTTCTGTTTTTTTTGTCCAGCTAAAAACGTTTTTATTAAAGTCTATAAAGTAAAAAATGTTAAAAATCAATACTTGACATGATGGGGCTTAGTTGGTATATTTTTGAAATTAATAAACGCGCGATTTATTTATTGAGTCTTTAGGTTATGTTCAAATAATATGATGCATTTATATTTGATCTAGCGATAACTCTAGATTTATAGACAGGGCGACCTGTCTATTATTTTAATTCAATATGTTGAATATGTAGAATATGTTGAATATGTAAATATGATGGGGGACGTTCGGATGCAGGAATATTATTCAACGGCGGATGCGGCAAAGATCTGCGGTGTCACGCGATTCTCGGTCATAAATTGGACCAATAAGGGCATTCTGAAGACCACAAAGACGCCGGGCGGGCATCGGCGTATTTGCCGCGCTGATCTTGGCGCTTTCATCAAAACTTATGACATAGGTGTTACCGCTTTCAGTGACAAGGAATTGACGAATTCCGGGCTCGATTATTTTCGTTGCTGGGAGTTTTATCGTTCTTCCAGCAAGGATGGGGTGCACAATTGCAAACAGTGTGTTGTGTATTTATCGGATACGCGCAAGTGTTACACGTTACGGGGGCATATGCGTCACCAAAAGATGTTTTGCAAGACCTCCTGCACAACATGTGAATATCGCAAGAAGACTAATTACTAACAGATCCAGGACATGAATTTCAAAAAAGAAATCTTCTTTTTCCTTATCCTTGCCGCTGCATCATCTATTGTGATCGGCTGGTACTTTTATGAGCAGGATAACCCTGTGGTCCTCAGCGGGAAAAAAGCTGTTGTTGTGGCCATTGCTTCTACCGGAAGGGATATCTCAAGTCCGGTCTCTTATCTTTTTGGCAGGGCGCCTTTCTATATTATCTGTGATCGTTCAAAGAAAACATATAAAGCAGTGCCTAATACATTCATGGACGCCCAACACGCTGCAGGCCTGCGCTCGGCGCAGATGCTGGTAGATATGAACGTTGATGTTGTCCTAGGAAATAATGTTGGCTTTGAACCGTTCCGGATCTTTGATAAAGCGCGCATTGAGGTTTATACGGATGTTCACGGGACCGCATGGCAGGCACTGCAGGATTTTCCTGACGGGCTTACTAAACTTACGGAGCAGAATGTTCCGTCCCACTTCGGGATCACGGGAAGCAAGGTTCCTGTCGCCTGTAATTCTTTTGATACGCAGGCAAATTTGGGAAGGATCGTTCAGGGGAAGTATTACGTGTGTTTTGCCTGTAATTACCGCATTTCGCAGACAGCGGCAGCGGGAGCCATTCCGGAAAAATGCCCCAAATGCGGCGGGCTTATCCATGAAGTGATCGCGGTCGCCACGCCGGTCGATGCCGGTGCCCTGAAGCCAAAGGTGAGGGTTTTTTGATCAACGATAATAAATTCATATTAAGTGAGCCTGACCGTAACGTCCTTGTGATCGTTGGTGCTGTCTTTGTCGTTTTTTCGGCGTTATACATTGCATATTCCGCTGAAAAGTTTAAGGCGCTTCAGGCGCGTTCACTGATCAAAGGCAATGTTGTGATGAAGGTGATCCAGCATAAC
>CAIOTT010000053.1 GCA_903861305.1 Candidatus Omnitrophota bacterium
AAGACAGATCCGAAAGGGAATATGGTGAGATTTTCTGTAAGAGATTCATTTTATCATTCCAAATATAAGTGGGCAACGGAGGATGTTGACGTTGCCAATAATATAAAGATCGAAACTGTGGATAACCGAGGATCACCACGAAGGGTTTTCAAATTTGTCAGTAAATTATTTAATGTTGAAGGACGTCTCGATGGAGTTGATGTTGATGTCAAAGCAACCGTTTATTCAGGATATAGCGAGGCCACTTTTAAATCAAGTCCTGATGAATACGGGCAGCTTCATGTTCGTGGACATAATGTTAATTGGCGGGATCAAGATGTGATGAACCTTATTAGTGGGGTAGGCCCGGGGGAAGGTAAACAAAAGTTTGTTAATGATCTTACGGTATTAAAGCCCGAGACGGTCCAAAGTCTTACAATGGCGGCTAATCGTGAACTGTTGCAAGAGAATGTGCCATCTTTAGCCGGTAGGGATGCTTCCCAGACACGTCAGGTATCCAGCTGGACCATTGAGAATACTAAAATTTACCAGAAGTACCCGATGATGAATGCCCAGGGGGTCAAGGAAATGTATCAAGGCGATGAGATGACCCTGGGGCAGGCGGCATTTGACAGGCTTATCCGCGACCTGCGGTCCGCCGGCCTGGACATGTTTGCCAAGAAGTTATTAGTTGCCCCGAGATTTATTCCGAGGACATCCTGGCGGAATGAGGATTTTGCAATTGTTCTTCGGGAACTCATCATGAACTCTCTGGATGCGAATGCCGGCAAAATTGAGCTCAAGGCTGTTGTCGCGAAGGAAGACCTGGTTTTGGAGATAACAGATAACGGGAGAGGGTTTCATGCGCTCATTGATATAAACAAGGTCGAGGAAGGGGTTACTTCACAGAGAAATGTGTCTAATAACCGCGGCAAAGGCCGGGCGTATTGCCAGGCGTTCGTCAAGGAGGTATTCGGGGAGAACAGTTCCATTCAATGGCTTGAGAACATGAATGATCCGCAATTGCCGAAAAAAGGTGTCACGGTCAGGATCGTTATTCCCGCTCCGACCAAGAATGGGTCTCAAACTGAAAAACCAGATAACGCCGATCACGCGATGCCGGAGGGCAAGCTGGAAAAAGAGATCCTTAAACTCGGGAGTCCAAGGATTGGTGATACCTATGATGGAAAACAAGATGATCTATATTCGGCACAGGATATTTGGGACAGGCTTGAAGGTGAGGACATGAAGCTGGCGTTCCTTAAGGCGATGGACGATGTCAGGCCGGAAAAGAAGATACTGGTGAAGCAATATATGCAAAGGGGGAACAATATAGACTTGAGCCGGTGGATCGTTTATGTGGACAGGACAGGAAAAGTCCTCGGCCGGATGAGCACAAAGGTTAATCAGTATGAAGTATATCTTGGCGATCTCGGTGTGGTGCCGGATTTTCAGGGGCTTCATATCGGCAGCAGAATGTTCTTGTATTTTTGTCGCGAGTGCGACAGGCGCCAGGGCAGTATGGGTAATTTTTATGCCGAAGGAAGTTCGAGCGGGTTTTATTCTACATTTCTTGAAAGAATGAACGTGACTGGGTTCACGACGAAAATGAACAATGATGATGATTGGACCAGGATCAGGATAGATCCCGGTGCTTTTCGTTCGGTCAATTGGGATAAAGTTCATGCGGACATAGGCGTGGCCGGAGCTGAAATGAAAAATGATCTTCAAGATGCCGGCATGGCCCAGGAAAACGATCTTGGCGGTATCGACCTTAATTCGTCCAACCTGAATTTGCAGATCAAACGCGACGGGCAGGGTGTGGCGCTGCCTTTGCGGATGCAGGATATCGAGAACATCAAGATAGACGGTTTGACGCCCGAGATCATTTCGATCCAGCCCCTGACAACATTGCCTGTCTTGAGTTCGGCGTCGGCGAGGAGCGGACGGTTATGAGGCCAGCGATGAGCGTTACAAAGCGGATGATGGTGACAGGGCTTCTGGTGTCATTTTTTATAACAACCGTTATGCCCGCAGGCCTGGCGTCCGAGATGCCCTTGATGCCCAAGCCGGGGGCTATGGTGGCGCTCACCGCGCCTTTTGTACCAGCCCAGCTATGGGGCATGTCTGTTTCTCCCGACGATCCGTTCAGGTTTGATTTCCTGGTCAAAAGGGGTGATGTCAATTTGCCGGATGTCCAGAAACAGGCGGAGTATCTAAAACTGGTCAAATATTTCCTTGCCGCGCTGGCTGTTCCGGATACGGACCAGTGGGTCAACCTGTCACCTTATGAGAAGGACCGTATCATTCCCGACAACTTTGGCCTGACGGAAATGGGCCGCGACCTGCTGGCGCAGGATTACCTGCTCAAGCAGCTTGCCGCGTCGTTGATCGACCCCGACACCGGGCTGGGAAAGAAATTCTGGGATGGTGTTTATGCCGCGGCGTACAAGCGTTTTGGCACGACCGATGTGCCGACCGATATTTTTCATAAAGTCTGGATCTTGCCGGACAAGGCTGTTGTTTACGAGAAGAATAATAGCGTGTACGTCCTGGAAAGCCACTTGAAGGTGTTGACCGAAAAGGATTATCTGGCCGCGCAGAACGGGCCCGCGGGAAAGCCTTCATCCCAAACAGCGGCTGTCGCGGATATCGCGGCACAGGTCCTGAAAGAGGTCATTCTCCCCGCGGTCGAGAAGGAAGTGAATGAGGGCCATAGTTTCGCGCCCTTGCGCCAGGTTTACAGCGGGATGCTCCTGGCCACATGGTACAAACGCCGATTGAAGGGCACGGCCCTTGGGCAGTTGTATGCCGATCATGGCAAGGTCAAGGGCGTTGACCAGGACCCGGCCGTTAATCAGACGATCTACGCGCAGTATGTTGCGGCGTTCCGCAAGGGCGTCTTCAATATGATCCGGGAAGATGTGGACCGCTACGCGCAGGAGGTCATGCCGCGGAAGTATTTTTCCGGCGGGACGCGCAATACCTTTGATGCGTCGATGACCGAAGAGCAGGATGCGGCTAAAGCTGAAAAGGTGATAGGCGAAGGGCTTCCAGCGACAGATGTGGTGAAAGGGCAATTCGTGGACCCTGAAAGTCAGCGTGTCCCCGGTGGGGCGCAACGCGCGGTGGATGGGGCTGATAAAATATGGCCCGATGAGCACCTGGCCGTATTTCTGCCGTTGATGACACAACAGCAGCTTTCTCCCGCGCAGATAAGGTCAATTGTCGAGGGGACAGGTATATCCTCCGGTGTTGTCGCGGATCTTTCTGTGACAGAAGAGGCCCTGACAAAGAATTTGGATCTCAACCTTGGAGAAGGCCATGGCCGGGAGGGTTTCCAAGCGGTTGTTAAGGCCGGGCTGCCGCAGAAACATTGGGGGCTTTTCTTTGAGCCGCAGATGGTCTTTCATTTTCAGGAATTCCTGTCATTCATCGAAGTGTCGAAGATCGATCTTCGCGCTATAACTCCTTTGGAGCTTCGCCAGAAGTTCATTGAACATCTGGGGACGCGGGATGTGATCAGGGGGGTGGTGGTAACAGAACCCACAGTGGATCAGCAGATGCGCACAGGGCTGGCGCCGCACGGCATTTCACCGGAGATTCTTTTAGAAAGGCTGCGTCAGGAGGGGATCTCCGGGGTCGTCCGAAGTGATCCGCATTTGAATTTCAGGAAAACCGGGATACTCAGGGTGACGTTAAGTGTTGCGCCTGCGGAGCTCGACGGGTATGCGGTGTTTGCGGCCCGTCGGATGAGGGAAATTGCAACAGATTCACGCATCTTGCAGCCTGATGAGAATGTTGCTGTGTATGGGTATAGAGTGCCGAATTTTTATCTCATGAACAGCGTGATCGGGGATGGTGCAAAGAGTTTAGGAGAGGCATGTGTGTTTTATCTTGCTTCCGGCTGGCTTCGTCAGGTTGAGATATATAGCCATACAACGGATGCTGAATACGAATATTGGAAGGACCGAGGTGAAAGGGATTGGCATATCACGGGACATGTGGTCAAAACTAAATTCCCCGTGGTTCAGGGTGCGGCCGAGGGTAAAGATAAAGGGCAGCGCACGGATACGGGGGAAGATCAGATCCGGGCCATGGCCGAAGAGCTGGTCGCTATCGCGGGCAACCAGGACCTGAGCCGGGCGGAACGTGTCAATAAGGCGCGCGCGATCGTTGAGGGCCAGCACGACGTGTATGTCTTAAGGCGGATGGCACACTTGTTCTGGTCAAGGCGTACGGAGGCCGGCGCTGACCTGAATTCCAATATCGTTAACGCGCTGGATGACGCGGCTAAAGAGCTGTGGTGGCAATCCTATGAAACGGCAATGAGGGATGTCCCTGACCAGAGAGCCGGCGATATCCTGGCCCGGATGGTGAAGGTTCAACAAATTATTCCTGCTGATAAAAAGGGTTCCTGGCAGGCGGAGATCCTCAAGATCGCCGACATGCTGGATCTCTACGAGCTTGGGAAAACGGATCGATATTACTGGCAGGAAAAGGCAAAATTTTCAACCGGCAATGGAGAGTTTGATCATTTATTGTCCGAGACCTTACGTGACGCTGTTCATTGGAGGTCGTTCCATGACCAGGAAAGGATCAAGGAACTGGTGTTCTTTGAAGACCGCAAGAATACCGCAGGGACGCAGCGGCTGACCCTTGATGAATTGAACACCTTGATCCCTGAGAAGGGATATAAAGCCGCGTATTTGTTTTTGGGGCATGGGAGCAAAGCCCAGTTCAAGGATGTCAATGCCATGGAAAGGGCGTTGGACCAGACCGTGCGGGAATTCAATAATAAATACGGCTTCGGGAAATGGCTCCTGGTATTTGGCGGTGACCCGGCGGACCCGGCGAAGCCGGATATAGGCTTCCTTGTCAAACGGCTGAAGGAGAAGTATCCCGAGGTGCCTGTCCTGGCGGTCCAGGCCGATGAATACCAGCCCTATGGCGTCGGGAGCCATGTTGATCATGTCTTCAACTATCCGACCCAGAAGGACGGGCATGGGGGCGTCATCGATGGCGGGTACAACGCATTGTCAGGAGAACTGCAGGGGGCGACGCGTTACTATCTGGGGGAAAAGTTCATTCGCAGTGGTTTGAGCGGGATCGTGACATTCGGCGGCGGGCCCATGACGCGGGATGAGGTCCAGTACGGGCTAAAGAATGGTTTGAAGGTTGTTTCTTATCAATTAGAAGCACGTTTCGCGCAGGACACAGGGAAAGGTCTTGGGGTCTTTGATGAATGGCTGGACGGGCAGGCGAAACTGGATGGTGTTGAACGGCGCAGTGTGGACGCGGCGGGGACCGTGGCGGAGAACGTCCGCGGCGGTATTGATCTTGCGCAGGCGAATTTGGAGATGCAGATCAAACGCGATGCCGGTGACGCTACCCAAGCGTTACGGATGCAACATATTGAAAATATCAGGATAGACGGGCTAACACCCAAGATCCTGTCGATCCAGCCGGCGATGACTTCGTCTAACATGAGCCCTGCCACGCCATCGTCGGCAGGGCCATCGGCATAGGAGCGGGCGATAATGAGGATGAAGAAGGTCATGGATACGGTCCGGCGGTCAACGGTGGCGGGGCTGCTGGTGTCTTTTCTGACAGGGAGTTTTGTCCCGCCGGCCATGGCCGCGGATGTCATGTCGTTGATGCCGGTGCCCGGCGTGATGCTGGCGCACAGCGATCCATTCATCCCGGTCATCCTTAAAGGTATGAAATTCGATCCGGCTTCCCCGTTGCGTTTTGATTTCATGTTCGATACCGGGAATACGGATCTTCCTGAAAGTGACCTGCGGAATGAAACAGGCCGTTCGATCCGGTATTTTCTTGCCGCGCTGACCGTTCCCGAGGACGATCTTTGGGTCAACCTTTCACCGTACGAGGGCGACAGGATCATCGCGCGTAATTTCGGGTTGACCGAGATGGGCCGTGATCTTTTGGCTGAAGATTATATCCTCAAACAGTTCACATCATCCTTGATGTTTCCGAAAAGCAGCCCTGGAAAAGAAATGTGGCAGAAGATCTATGACACGGCCTACGCGAAGTTCGGGACAACGGATATCCCTCTGGATGTTTTCAACAAGGTCTGGATCATGCCGGATGAAGCGACGGTTTATGTGAATGGCAATACCGTGTTCATCGCCGGAAGCCACCTTAAGGTCATGCTGGACATTGATCACGCGGCATTGAACAAGAACGCTGGTGCAACCCTTGGGTCAGGGCCGGGATCGATCACGCAGCAGGCGATACGGCAGGTCGTCCTTCCCGAGATCGAGAAGGAAGTGAACTTCGGCCGGAACTTTGCCGGATTGCGCCAGAGCTATCATGCCATGATCCTGGCGACGTGGTTCAAAAGGAATCTCAAGCGAAGCGTGCTGGGGGAGATCTATAGCGAGAAGAACATGGTTGCGGGGATCGACCGGGCCGAAAAGGATGTCCAGGTGAGGATCTGGCGGTCGTACGTCGAGGCCTACGCAAAGGGCGCGTTCAGCTATGTCAGCGATGAATTTGACCCGGCATCGCAAACGACGATCGCCCGCAAGTATTTCTCCGGCGGTTATCGTCACAACCCCCGGGCTGTTAAGGAAATGAAGGTTTCATCCTGGACGATGGCGGATAAGGCCCAGGAGCAGCAGACCGGCACATATCTCCTTGCCGCCGCCGACCTTGAACCTGTCCGGGATAAAAGTAAATCGCTGAAGATGGTCCCTTCACAGGAGATCCGCCAGAGATTTGCCGCGCTAAAGACCCCCGGGCGTGAAACGCTGATGGGGTTCATGCGAGATGCCGGCAACAGGGTCCAGCCTGTATTTTCAAACGGTGCGACATTCCAAAGCACACGGGAGATCACGCACACCGGCTGGGATCCGCGGCGGGAAATGAAGGTGCTCCCCCTGGCGGCCCTCGATCAACGTAACGGGATCAGGTTGAAAGCCATCCATAAGACCGATGATTGGGATGTTTTGCCCGATGACCTGAAAACACTTTTGGAACAGGGCAGTGTGCTCGTCACGGCGCCTGCGGATCAGGGGAGCGGTTATGCGGTCCTGATGGCGGTTACGCCCGAGAGCAGGTTCAGGAAGACTGAAGGCAGGTCGGGCGTCTTGTTGAAGGACGGCCTGCCGATCGTCGTTGAGAGTGATGGCAAAGAGTTTGTGGTCGAGATCAAGGGGCTTGGTAACGCGGAAGGCGGGTTTGATCCGGATTATCCGTTCTTAAGAGGCGGCGCACAGGTTTCTGAGACGGCGGCTGAGCTGGCCAGCCTGGAAATGATACGGGGCGCCCGTCGAGCGTTCGGTGAAGGGGAGACGGTCAGGGCTGTCGCTGACATTAATTTTCTTGTCCAGGGCAGGCTGCAGGGATATTTGATCAGGTTGTCACCGGGATCTGTCCGGGCGACATACAATGACAATATGGCGTTCCAGTTTGAAATACCAGAGGCTCAAAAGGTGGAACATATCGCCCGCGATATGGGCAGACAAATGGCTGAATATTTCAACGAAGGCTATATTCCCGCATCACACCCTGAGAATCTTGTTGCGGTCAATGGCGGGGAGCGTTTTATCTTTACGGATCATTCCGACATTGTCCCGGCGCATATTTTTCCGATGCGGTTGGAGGGGGAATATTACTATGTCGAAGGCATTATCGCTGCTTCATTAAATACCGTCAGTGAGATACCGGGTTACGCGCAATACAATGGTTTCAAGTTTTTCCTGGAAGGGTTGGCGGGCGGGTTGCTCGAAGCCGGGAGAATAACAGCCGGGGATAAAGTTGAACTGCTGGGACTGGCCCGGTTTGAGCAGATCAGGGATCTTCTCTGGAAAAAGTTCATGGCCGTTGATCAGTATAAAGCCATTAAACTTCACGGTAAAACACCGCATATCTTCAGTTACCTTAAGTCCCGGGTCGATGGTGATGTTTTTCGGGATTTGGAGGCGAAAGCCTCGCAGAAATATAAAACGAATCAGCAGGAAATCGAGAGATTCCGTCGGCGTATCCTTCAGGCAAGCGGTGAGGTTGATAATGATCAGACGTATGCGAAAGTCCAGGTCGCTGCCCTGGAAGAACAGAACCGGTTGTTGGAAAAGACCGGTTTTACGGCGAAAGGGATCATTGAAGTTACTGACTCACCGGAGGCCAGGGCGTCGTTCAGGCCTGTCATGCTGGATCATCGGCATGTGAGTCCGAGTTCTGCGGCATATTTCGTCATATGGGACTTGTGGGGCAGCATTTTATCTGACTTGGGGAGCGTTGGTTTATATCTGGAGCAGGAAGTTGAGTTTTTGGGCACCGTAGCGGCTTCGGCAGATGCCGGGCTGCTACCTGATGTGCAGAAGGATCTTGAGATAGCCCGGGAGCGGTCCGCGGCCGTAAGCCAGATGAGCCCGTATGATCTTTACCAGAAACTATTGGTAGATCCGGCATATCCCAAAACCGTATCGATGCTGCCGTACCTGTCCGCGACCTCTGACGGCGCGCAGGAACTTGGCGGTATTGATATGAATGCCAGGCACTTACGCCTCAATGAGAAGGACGGTCCGCTGGATATGGCCCGCGGCCAGGATGCTGCGATGTTGCGCAAGAAAGGCATTCACGGGTTCAGTCCTGTTATTGGGAGTATAACGCCCATGAAGGATATCCAGGCCTTTTTTGGAGCCGTCAAGGCCTCAGGAAGGTGAAACACGCCAGCCATGTTGGCAATACTCATTTTTATCGGGTAAACTTCTTTTGGTGGGGAAAGACTTTTATGTTCGTTATAAGAGAGGCTCAATGAAGATCATCCAACGATGTATTGCTGTGTCCATCCTTGTGCCATTTTTATCAACAACGCTCATGCCCGTAGCGCGGGCGGGGATGGTCCAAATGCCCGCACCGGGCACTATGGTCAACCTGACTCCTGCGTTCACCCCGGCACACCTGATGGGTATTGTTATTGATCCCAAGAATGCGCTCAAGTTTGATTTTCTGATCCATAAGGGTGAAGTTCCTTTATCAGATACCCAAAAACGCGAAGAATACCGCGACCTTATCAAATATTTTTTGGCCTCGCTGACGATCCCCAACGACAACCAGTGGGTCAACCTGTCGCCTTATGAAGGCCAGCGCATGATCAGGGATGATTTTGGGAAGACCGGGATGGGGCGCGACCTTCTGGCGCAGGACTATATCCTTAAACAGCTGACGGCGTCCTTGATGCACCCTGACTCCGAACTTGGCAAGAAGTTCTGGGCCAGGGTCTATGAACAGGTGTATCAGAAATACGGGACAACGGAAGTGCCGGTGGATACGTTCAACAAGGTGTGGGTCACGGCGGATGACGCGTCTGTTTACGAGAAAGACAATACCGCGATCGTCGTGAACAGCCATTTGAAGATCATGACCGAGCGAGATTATGTGGCCACGGCCAATGATGCCCTGACGCGCGAGATGGGACAGGCGCCGGCCATGACAGAGCCTTCGAAAATTTCGGCCGAGATCGTTAAAGAGATCATTATCCCTGCGATCGAGAAAGAGGTGAACGAGGGCAAGACCTTTGCCAATTTGCGTCAGATCTACAGTTCCATGATCCTGGCGGTCTGGTTCAAGAAGCAGTTGAGGGAGTCTGTTTTAGGGAAGGCCTACGCGGACCATTCTGCGGTTAAAGGCGTTGACCAGGACCCTAAGAACAATGAGGCCATCTACCAGCAATACCTGGAGGCGTATAAAAAGGGCGTCTTCAACATGATCAAGGAAGATGTGGACCGTTATACGCAGGAGGTTCTGCCGCGTAAATATTTCTCGGGTGGAGCGAGAGTTGCGCAGGTTCATGATGCCCCAGCAGCGGATGCGGAAAAATTGATACGGCCGGTGGTGGAACGCAATGAACTTGAAAAGGTCGGAACTGCATTTACGATGGAAGTAAAGAACCAGGATGCTGGTCCTGATGGTGCTGCTGGCCAGGACCTTAAGGAAATCAATCGAGTCCGTACGATCTTGAATGATGCTGTTAATTCGGGAGTTTTGGATCTTAGTGCCTGGGGCAATGGTTTGGCCTATAGTTTCACCAAAAGTATGGCCCAGACTTTTGATCCAAAGAACACAGGGAGATTACCTGAGAATTTCTCTGAAAAAGCTGTTACAGATCAGAAATTTCAGCGTCTGACAGACCAGTATGCCCGTGAATTGTCTACTGTGCTTGCTGGGCAGCTTGGGGGGGATCCAAAGGGCGTTCAAGCTCAGGTTGTTAAAGAAGAAGGCCGGAGCATTAATGCCTTTCGGACTTCATCAGACTATGAATATACCGTTGGGCGGGCGATCTTGCTCAATGGCATTCACGTGGCTTCATTGAAGTTCGGGACACATGAGCGCGGCGGGACCCGTTATTTCATTGATCTGGTCAAACCGGTTGAGGTCCTTAGCGACACATTGGATGGGGCAAGGAGGATGTTGCAGAGTTTGGGGATCAAGCCGGGGATGTCTTTTACATACCTGAGCGATGATTATCAGGAGGCATATAAACAAAAGACAGTGACGTTAGGCACCATGAGCTTGGCGGATGCGCAGAAATGGATCAAATATGCTCAAGCGGAAGCGCAACGGGCTGAGTTCATCTTGAGGAACCAGGATCTTTTACAGAAAGCGAAAGAAAAATTACAGGCTGAATTCAATATCAAGGCAGGAGATCATTTTCAATATACTCAGAATGATTATCAAGAGCCAGGGTATGGGACAGAGATAACGGTTGCATTCAAAAACCTGAATTTATTCCAGGCTGTGACATGGATCGAACAGCTGGGCGGGAAGTTCACTGCGGATATGGCAAGCACCTCGGCGCCGGTAAGCGATCACGCGGAGAACAAGGACGCGATCAAGGAGAGCCGTGCTAAAGTCGCGGAATTCGATGACGGCCGTCCGATCGTTGATGAAAGTTTCGGGCTTGAGAAGTGGAATATCAATAAAGTCATGCGGCAAGTGATGATGCTGAAGGATGGGGGTTATGGGATCCGTGCTGTTCTGGACAAGGTCAATGAACAATTTGTCGATGAGTATGGCCCGCGCCAGCAGTTCTCTCAAGACTTGCTGGTCAGGATCCTGGGCGTTATCAATCGCTATACGTCAGGGGTAAGTTATGAGCTCAAAGGCGATCGGCTGACCGTCTCTCATAAAACCGTCACGGCGATGAGTCTCCAGGAAGCCCGGTCGAAGTTCGCTTCGTCGAGGAAGATCTTTATCGGCGGCCCGTCAAATGTTGCTGAAGATTATCGGGACCAGCTGCCCTTGCTTCGCGAACTTTTGCTTCAGATAAAGTCAGAGGCATCGGCCAGGAAACAGGATGTCGTTATCATGACCGGGACAGCGTCCTGGGGTATTGGCCGCCAGGTGGTGAAGATCGCGAAAGAGCTTGGGCTGACCACGCTCAGCGCATTACCGAAACAAAGCCTTGAGCTTGCTTCTTCTGACGCAGATCACACCGTGATGATGGGGCAGGACTGGAATTCCAACAGGTATTATGACGAGGTATCGGGGTTTGCCGACAGTTATTTCTCTTTCGAGGGGTATCAGGGGTCCCGCCGTGAGTATCAGGCGTTTATGGAGAAAAGGGATCACGGTAAGAAAGCATTCCGGATCCGGGGTGATCTTTCCCTGGGGCAGAATAATATCGCTAATCATGTGGCTTTGGCGTTTGATCCGACCGCAGCTGTTCAGGAAATTGAGACTGCAGCCGAGTGGGGGAAGATGGCTCCCGAAGAAGCCCGTAAACTTATCAATGAAAAATACCGTGGGATAGCCGCGATGAATGAAGGCGGCAAGTTAACTTCATGGCAGCAGCATCAGCGCCGGCAGGCCCTCCTGGGCACGTACGATCTGATCAATCTCGATGGTTCTCTAAATTATAAGAATTACCTGCAAAAGATCGGGTCATTAAAGAATGATACTAAAGCCGACTGGTTGGCGGGCTATGAATTCGTCTCTTTATTCCATGATGAGGTGGCGTATCGTGTTACCGATATCGAGCTCGAACAGTATGCCTCAGCCGTACACAATAACGGTTATTGGCGGGAGAATGCCCTGCATATTCGCAATGAGCATCCGACATCGGTCGAGCACCTGATCCTGGGCGTGGCCCCGGAAATGTCGGCTGGGGAACAGGATGAATTCTTTACTGAAGAAGGAAAGGTGGCTTACCAGGATCGTTTTCAGAAATCCAGCGGTTACAAAATACTGCTTTCCCATATCAAACAGGATCATTGGCTGGCATTTTATATGAAATTCGGGGCGTATAAAAGTCAGATGGATCTGAAAAAACTTTTATTTCAGGATGGGCATGTTAATCCGAACATTAATCCTGCCAAGACGCAGGTCTTTAACGCCAACATGGGGAGTTATCAGGACCTTGAAAAAGATGCTGTTAACTTTGTTAATCACGCCGAGAGGCTGAATGTGATGAAGGAGAATCAACGGGCAGGTATCGCCTCAGCTTTTTCTTTGCTCAGGATCCCGTCACGTTTGCGTTTTGCGGATATGGATTATTATACCGCGGTGATCTGGAGATACACCGGGCACTGGAACGGCGTATATGCTTATGACGGGAAGGATGCCGACGGCAAGTACGATCCGGATGATGCCAAGATCGAAGATCCGCAGGAACGCGAGGCGGCGGCCAGGAAGCGGGTCGTTTATCAGGTCAGTACGGATTATAACAGCCATGAATTCGACCAGGATCGTTTGAAGGATGGCCCTGTCTGGCGAGCGGTCCTGGACCGCTGGCTTGAGTTGCGCAAAGGCTTGAAGCCCGGTGAACGTTTTGGTGAACTTTTAAAGATGGTTACCAACGATGAAAAGCTCTCGTTCATTTCTTCATATGACACCATAATCCAGGTAAAAACCGCTGAGCAGGCTTTATTGGCTGGGGAGATGAAAAGTGCCCCGGAAAAGATCGCCCGTTTAGCCCTTGTCTCTCATGATCTAGGGTATTGGCCAGGGGTCGAGGCGGACATACACAACAAGAATAAGCCGGCGTTGGGGCGTATCCCGAACTTGTCCGGGGAACAGCAGCAGACCTTCCTGTCTTTCTTAAATGAAGATGGCCAGAAGATTTATGCCAACCGTTTTAAAGCTGCGTCAGGTTATAAATTTGTAGTTAAACATCTTAAGCCCGAGATGAGAAAACCATTTTTTGAATTCATGCAGTCGTTGTATGGTTTGGACAAAGCAGGTGTTCTCGCAAGCCTTGACACATTGGCGGGTAACGCGCAGATCTTTAATGGCAATTATGGCACATGGGAGGACCTTAAACAGGATATCCCTGCTTTTGATGCCGAGATCGGGCCTGGTCTCAGGCTGGCTCAAATGATGAAGAATCAGGAAGACAATATTATCATGACCCGGCTTCTCAAAAGGATGGGGGATCTGACGGGACAGCAAATGTCCCACGGCATGGCGATATTGTGGCGATATGTTGTGGGAGATTATCAGGGTGAATGGGCGTACGATGGCACTGACCGTACAGGGCGGAAGGATCCCGAGGGCTGGCGTAACGGGTCCGTGCAGGTCGGGATGGATTATTATGACCCGAAATTCGCGATCGACCGCAGCCGGGATTATGAGATGTGGAGTTCCCTGTTGATGGAAATGGCGCGCACCGAGGGGGCCTCCGAGAACCAGGCCCTTAAGGATGAGGTTTTTAGCCGGGCTTCCAATGAATCCGAGGCGGCATGGCTTTCCACGTATCGTCCCATTGTTAGGCGGGTTGAGGAGCTGGAGCGGACGATATCCCGTGAGCAACTGGAGCAGTTCGCGCCCGCGGTGCATGATAACGGATATCTGGCCTTGGAACTTTCCCATGTCAATGATCCGGAACATTATCTCCTGGGATCGCATCAACAGGTCACAGGAAGGCATATTGAAAATTATATGACACCTGAGGCAAGGGATTGGTGGGAACATCGGAATGATCCCGCTTATATTGAGAAATTCAATGCGATGCCGAATGAAGAAAGGACGGCCCTGGCGGCACGGGCGGGTGTTCAGCGCGTTGGGATCAAGGGATATCAGTTCACCGACGGGATATTCCAGAGCCTTAAGAGTAAAACTAAATTTTACGTTTTATCGGGCAAGACCGAAGAGGCGGCAAGGTCTGCATCAGGGAAAGTCATCCTTAATGAGAATGTCCAGAATTTCAAGCTTGAGTTGAAGGATTCGGATAATTATGGCATCAATGGCGAGAAACGTCGGGAGGCGCTGTATAACATGCAAAAAGGCGCTTTGGCAACAGCCCTTGTCCTGGCTGATCTTGATCTGGATATGGAAACAATGGCTTATCTGACAGCGGTTATCTGGCGTTATAAAGGACACTACGATGGAGAGAAGGGGTATCAAAGTGTCTGGCAGGTCAGTCAGGATTTCCTGATGGGGCTTGATCGCGGGGAGCGTGAAAAGGATGTGCGCATCCTCATGGCGGTCTTTGCTTTGCTTGGTAAAAAACCAAAAGACACTCGGTTTGTTGTTGATGGTTCAGTTCAAAAAGGAGATCTTGATGAGAACGGGCTTCCTCTGGATTCTGATTTCAAAGGCCTAGATCTTCAGGTCGGAGATCAAGGGTATCTAAAGATCGATGGAAAATGGTATTCCGCCAGGGTTGAGGATTATATGGGAGACGGCTTCCTCGATGGCCGTTATGACCAGGAAGGGCAGCTTGGCAAGAAGTTTTGGAAGGTTGAAGGGTTTATGTTCAGGCTTGACGCTCCGGTAGCCGGGGTGTTTACGCCTTCGAACGGTTTGTTTGTCAGGATGTCCGATATCGAAAAGGAAAAGAACCTGCCACTGTCTGACCGGAGGATATTGAAGGTTGAGACCGTTGAGGAACCGCGTGTCTCTCCCCTGGACATTGAACCTGATGGCGCGATGACGAACGAAATAGAACAAAAGGCCCTGCGTGCCGCGCGCGAACTCATCCTGAGCTATGGCGGGAAACCGGACTATAAGGGTGCTTCTCAGAAAGAAGTCATAGCCCAGCTGGTTGCTGCCAGTGGTTACAAGGGGAAGGATGCGAAGCTTTTTTCAAAGACAGTAGAAAATGTTTTAAATGTGGAACGCCTGATATCGAACGAAGCGGCGGTTGAGTTCGTTAAAACGGGTGTTAAGGCGCAGGCGAACTGGGTCGGTGACAAAATAAAGGGACTGACGCCAAAAGCGCTCAGCAAATTCTTTGAGACGTCTTTGTGGCCGTTGGCCGAGATATTGCGGAAAGAGAATTTTTACCAAAATTTCAATGAAACAACATGGAAGGCTTTCCAGGAGTTCAAGAATGGAAATTCCGATGTTGAAGGATTGTCTTTGCGGGATGGTGTCAATACGAAGGTTTTTCAATTGCTTGCCGCCGTTGATGCCATGGTGCAGTCGATCAAGGCGGAGTTGAACCAGAATTTCTCGCTTCAGGAAAGGATGGAGTTGGCAAAACTGGTGCACAATAACGGTTATTTCCTGGCTGAATTCGCAAGGACCCGGGACCCGCATGACCAGTTGTTGCCGGTTGAAAAGAATGGATCTTTGAAAGGTAATGGGGCTGATCTGTTAACACCAGCAGCGCGGGCCAGGTATGACGCGCGTGTCGGTGTCACGGGAAGGGATAGCCTTGTCAAGTTTTCCCTGGGGGATTTTGTATTAGCAACGCCAGAGGATCGTTCAAAGGTATTGAATTATTTTGCTGAGATCGGCAAGGATGTCACGACGCCCATGAAGAATATCGACCCGAAAGGGGATGGTGTCGGGATCTCTTTGGAGGCGGCCCTTGAGTCCGGGGATGAAAAGCTGTTGAGCAATACGAATGTATTCAACGGGTTTGTGCAGAACTGGGATGGCCTTCTTGCAGATTTCAAGGGCAATGATGAATTGTTCGCGAAGCAGGAAGCATTTATCTATGGCAAGCAGGTGGACGCTGTCGCGGGCACGCTGGTGCTGCTAAGCCTTGAGAAATTATTCAAACAATATCTGGATGCCCAGGTTGATGCCAATAAAGAGCCTGAATTCCTGGATGTCATGAACAGGGCTACCAACGCTGTCTGGCGTGCCACGAACCCCTGGGAGTCGTGGTCGAGCCCTCTGATCCGTCAGTCATATGATGAGATAGGGCTGGACCAGAAAATGAAGGATGAGCGCATATGGAAGGCCGTTATCCTGGAATTCAGGGTAAAACTGTTCAGGATGTCTGCTGCGGCCCAGAAGGACCTCTCTACGCAGATCAGGACTTTGTTCAAATTCCTGAAGAGCGCCAGGTCTCCCATTGTGAAGAGGCAGGTCATTACCAAGACCCCGGAAGCTTATTACAACTTAATGAAGAAGAATGGGTATATTTTTGTCGGAACAGTGACGTCTTCCGGGTTGGGTATCTCGCAAGAAGATATTGCACCGGCAAAAGCAGCGATAAAACAGACGTTGCGGAATATCGCCCTGGCTTCCGGAGTTCCCATGAACAAGATCGTTCTCGTCAGTGGCGCTACAGGAAATGAGGAAGCGGGCAATCTAAGCGGGGTTGAGCTTTCTTATCAGGCTGCGGAGGAAGTGGGGGCGATGACCATGGGGATCACGAGTACGAAGGCATTCTCCTATCCCATTAAAACGCCGGATTTCCTGCTGTTCAAGGGAATGGACTGGGGCAATGAGTCCGATATGCTCTTGATGTACGCGGACCATATGATCGGGTTTACCGGGGGTAACCAGGCGGCTTCAGAAATGGAGCAGTACATTAACGCGCAGCGCGGCCCCGTGTACTTGATCCAGGGGGTACATAGTTATTTGCCGAATTTAAAGAAGACAGGCTCAACCACAGGGACCCTTGACGCGCCGGAAGTAGAAATGATGGTACGGGGGATGGGTGTTGAAGGGTCCAGTGTCATAAATATCAACGCGCAGCCCGATGGTGCCATGAAGATCGAGATCAAACAAAAAGCCTTGGCTGCCGTGAAGAGGTACATTCAGCACAATGGTGGACGGCCAGACCGGGGTGATCCTTCGGGTGACCAGGTCGTGGCCATATTGGTCCAGCAGAGCCGGCTTACGGGGCAGGACCTGAAAGACTTCAGAAGCATGGTAGATGAGTTCTTAAATGCACAACCAGTGAATACGAGCCATGGTCTTGGGTATGATTATGTTTTATCGACAGCCGGGCAGGTGTTTCAAAATCGCTTGTTCAGGGTGGAGGAAGAGCGCAAGTCGGTGGATGTTATCGAGGAGGAAGATAATAAAGCTGCTATTACAATAATCAATGAATTAAAAGGGGATACCTTTGATGTGCGCATCAGCGGGGATGAAACGGCTTTAGCCACAGCTGCCGAACGGGATTTTAAACAAATAGTAAGCCTTCAAATATTCCGCGGGACAAAGAGTACTGAGCAAGCTTTCGTTGTCGGCCTGGCTGTGCGAAAAGCGTTGCATTATTCTGAACAGCTCCGGCAGGGTGATACGGTCATTTATGAGTTCACGCTCGACGCCGTGGAAAACAAAAAAGGCCAGGTAGTCAAGAATGAGAAATACGGCGGTATCGACTTCAATGAACAGTACCTCAAGATGAACATCAAGCGCGACGGCAATGGCGTGCCGCTGCCCATTGGCCAGCAGGACCTTGATAACATCAAGATCGACGGCCTGGTGCCGGTGATCCTGAATATCCAACCCGTGACGTCGCTGCCGATCTTGAGCAAGGCGTCCACGGCGGATCCTGCGATGGGTTGAGTGTTGTTCAGGTGTAATTCTCAGGGACCCTCGTTCTGCTGGTGTGATGCATTGAGGGTCGCTTTTTATGTTTAATATGTCAAAAAATGGCATTTTTATGAATTAAATGCTATATTTCCGGATATTCTCTTTATAGATACGTGCAAGATCATGAAAAATTCTCTAAACAACGAGGGGTTTATTTATGAAGACATCTGCTTTTAGACAAACCGTCACAGGCCGTGTGATCTGCAGCTGGATCCTTGTTTCTTTTATAGGCTCCGCTGTCATCCCCTCACGCGTCTTCGCCCAGGCCGCATTCCGGCTGCCTGATCCCGGGACCATGGTCGCGATGAGCGATGCGTATGTGCCGGTTATCCTCAAAGGCCTGACGGTCCACGCGAATGACCCCTTCCTGTTTGATTTTATCGTTGATACGGGCTATTCAAAGCTGGATGTCAAGAGCGATGCTTTGCGTGCCGAGACCGAGAAACTTATAAAATATTTCCTGGCCTCCATGGCGATCCCCGCGAAGGACCAGTGGGTCAACCTTTCTCCCTATGAAAAAGACCGCATGATGGCCGCGGACCTGGAACGTACGGACCTCGGGCGCGACATGCTGGCTCAGGATTATCTTTTGAAGCAGGTGACCGCGTCATTGATCTATCCCGAAAAAGAACTGGGCAAGGCGTTCTGGGACAAGCTTTATACCCAGGTCAAGGCCAAGTTCGGCGACATGGACATCCCGATGGATATGTTCAATAAAGTCTGGGTTGTGGCAGACAAGGCGAATGTGTTCGTCAACCGCGGCGCGTCAAAAGGTGCGGAGCAGATGACAGCGGTCATTGTCGGAAGCCATCTGAAGGTCATGCTGGATTCGGATTATCTCGCGATGCAAAAGGCCCAGGGGAATAACCCGCTGGCCAAGGATGACGGCAGCCAGGAACTGGTCAAGCAGGCGGTGCGCGAGCTGGTCCTCCCGGCGCTGGAAAAGGAAGTCAACGAGGGGAAGAATTTCGCGAAACTGCGCCAGCTGTTCCATTCCATGGTCCTCGCCACATGGTACAAGAAGGCTTTGAAAGAAGCGTTCCTCACCCAGGTGTATGCCAATAAAATGAAGACCGGCGGCGTCGAGGGCGCGTGGGTGACGGGCAAGGGTTCTGATGTTGACCCCCAGGCCATTTATGCCAAATACGTTGAGGCTTACAAGCGCGGCGTGTTCAATTATATCAAGGAAAACATTGATCAGGTGTCGGGGCAGGCTGTACCGCGGAAATATTTCTCCGGCGGGTTGACAGACATGGCCGAGGCGCATGAGGTCGGACCTCAGGATTTTTCCCAGCGGGATGCGCTTCCTGCCGGGCAGTTGGCGGTCTTTACGGTCCAGAATGAATTGAACGCGGACAAGGCCGAGGAGGTGCGTGATGATGCCACGGCTGTGGCCGAGTTAAATATGGAAAGGCCTGAAGGTTATCCTGAGCGCAGCATCAGCAATCCCCCGACATACACAGCAGCGCCTGTGCTGGAGAAAGTGCGGTCCCGTTCCAATCCTACCGGCTGGGCACATCCTGATATTAACACGCTTGTTCCCGCGGAAAAGGCCCGTTTTCTGGCACAACTGCGCGATGAGATCCGTCGTTTTGCGCCTTGGACAAAGTTCGTGAACAATATGCCGCGCAATCCCGTGGAAACGGGGATGCTGGGCCGAGGTCTTTTGGGCCGTTTCGGACCTAATCCAGCGGAAGATGCGATCGTGCTGCGCTATAACAAGGAAGGGCGTCTGGAAGTCCTGGTCGAAGACCGTTTGGATGGCGGCGGGACAGCCCTTCCCGGGGTCCTGCTGGCGCCTGGTGAAGAAGACCAGTTCGGTGTCGCGGCGACGCGCCGGTTGTTCGAAGAGACCAATGTGACCCTTGATCTTACCAAGGGCGTGCTTGTTTACGAAGGCCCCAGCAGTGACTGGCGCGACACCAACGATGCCTGGGTCATCACGCGCGGCATCGCGACGCTCCTGTCGTATGAAGAGTCGTTGTTCCTTAAACCACAGGCCAAGAAAGGTGCGAAAGTTGATTCTGTCCGTTTCGTGCCGGTTGACGCGCTCGATGGTTTTTACGCGCGGCATAAAATGATCATTGAACGTGCGGTCGAGAAAGTGCAGGCGGGCCAGATCAAGACAGCCGAAGACCTGCGGGTCAAGAAGTTCGCGCCGTTGAACATCACCATGCCGCAGATCGAAAAGGCGTTCCAGGCGTTCAAAGAAGGGAAGACCGAGCTGGCGAAGACCTTTGATGTGGTGGTCCCCAAAGCGCCTCACGGGGGCAATTACATCGTGGCCGCGGGCCTTGAGGCGACGCTGAATGATATACGCCGCCTGAGATTCTTGCCGGAACATATCCAGGTGCTCCGCGATACACGGTATTTTTCCGAAGATTTTCTGGAGTATTTGAGGACGTTCCAATTCCAGGGTGACATTGATATTGTCCAGGATGGGCGCATTGTGAGCGAAGGCATCCCCCTGATGCGGTTGAAAGCCAATGAGGTCGATATGGAGCTAATGTCCGCTTTGTTAAAGAACCGTTTGGGGCAGGCGGCCAATATCGCGACCAAGACCTCGCGGATCGTCCAGGCGGCCCGGGGTGATTTTGTCAGCGATGAAAAGATCACGGAATTACAGCAGAAATATGGCCTGAGCCGTGAGCAGATAAAAAGGACCAGGGATGTCCTTGATTTCGGGCTGCGCCGCGGGCAGGGTGAAGGCGCCTTCCTGGCGTCTCTTGCCGCCGTGATCGGGGGCGCTATCGGTACGTCGAATGAACGGGCTGCCAACCTTTATAACCTGTTATCCATGGGCAGTATCGCGCACGCGTTCATCATGATGTTCGATGCGGAGGACGAGATCGAGGCGTTCCGGCTTTATGCCAGGCTTTTCCCGAAGAATGCGATCCTTCTTGTTGACACCTATGACACGCTGGAAGGGGTCCGTAAAGCCATCACCGTGGCCAAAGAAATGGAGGCGCGCGGCGAGAAATTATTCGGTATCCGCCTGGATAGCGGCGATATTGCCGACCTTTCCATTAAAGCCCGCAAGATGTTGAATGAGGCCGGGCTGCATTATGTCAAGATCGTCGCGTCTGACGACCTTGATGAGCACAAGATCACACAGTTGCTTGAAGCCGGTGCCCAGATCGACGTTTTTGGTGTGGGGACGAACCTGATCACGGGCGGTGAGCAGGCGACCTTGAATGTTGACATTATCCCCTCAGAGGGAAATCGCATCTGGCGCAGTACGGTCAACGGACAAGTGGAAAAATATATCGTCACGTCCAAAGACCGCATCGCGGTAGCGACCAAAAAACAGCAGGTCAATGAGCTGCTTGTGCCTGTCTGGCGGGGTGGCAAGCGTGTGTTGGGGATCGAACAGCCCTGGAGTGCGCACGAACGCGCCGTGAATGAAACAGGCCGCTTGACGCTCAAGCAAAGATCCTTGACCGGAGGGACGGCTCTTTCCGTTGTTTCCCAGGAAAATTCTCTGTTGATCAACAAGGCCACTGATATTTCTCTCACGGTGGACGCCCAGGGCGCTTTTGTTCCTGGTGGCGGGCTTCCTGTTGCCGGCGGCGAAGAGATCGCGGCGCCCCTGCGCGTATCCCTGGAGCTTTTCGATGCTGAAGACCGTTATATTTCCCTGGATCGGCATGAACGCGGGAGCGTGTCCTGGAACACATCGTACAATGGCCTTCCGCCGTATACCCTGTTGACGTATGACATGGTGAAAGACTGGAAAGACGGGGAGAACAGGCTGGCGCCTCACGCGAAGTTCACGCTGGCCCAGCTTAAAGAGTATTTGCAGGCTGTCGGTTTTCAGGTCCTTTGGCCGGAACACGCGGACGCACGTTCGAGCGAATCGAAACTTCCGGGTTATCTGAATGAGAAGATGTTCAAATTCATCCAGGTGAAAGGAATGGACCCTACGGTCGACAGTTATTCTCCATTCGAGGATAATCTGCGCAGGGCGACTAGCCTGGCTGAGATCATCCGCTTGAACAAGCCGGGGACCAAAAGGATATTCATCAACGGCGGCCTGGCCTTTGATTATTGCGTTGGTTTCGCGGCTTTAGGCGCGGTGAAAGCCGGGTTCGAGGTGATCCTGGTCAGGGACGCGACACGCTCGGTGGGGATGCCCGAAGGCAATGTGGAAGCCATGGAAAAAATGCTGTTGGAGAAAGGCGTGAAGATCGTTGATTCGACCGACCTTCTTGTGGCGGCGAATAATACCCAGGGCGTTTATCCCGCGCCGGTCCTGGCGGAATCATTCAGCCATCCGCCCCTGTTGAACGTGGAAGAAAGCGCGGCGCTTGATGAGGACAAGTATCACCTGACAATGTCCTATGCGTTCTTTGAGGGCGGGTATAAGGACAAGATCGCCACGTTCGATTATTTCTTCCGGCAGGCGCCTTATGGGGGGGACAAGATCGTTCTTTCCGGGTTGAGGATCCTGGCGGAACGCCTGAGGAACTTCAAGTTCACGCCGGGCCAGATCCAGCATTTGAGGGAGCAGAATATTTACAGTGAAGAATTCCTTCAGTACCTCTCGGAGTTTAAGTTTACCGGGGATATTATCACCCTTCCGGAGGGCAGTGCCGGTTTTGCCAATGAACCTTTGTTCAAGGTGTCGGGGCCCTTGATCGAGACGTTGATCATCGAGGCATTGGTCTTGAATAAATTGAACTTCAACTCGCTGATCAGTACATTGGCCAACAATGAACGTCACAGCGCGGGTGAAGTGCGTCTTGTTGAGGATGGATTGACTGGCGCGCAGGGGGAGAGCCATGTTGAGGCTAGCCTGGCCGCGTTTTATGGTGGTGTGGAGGCGTCGACCAATCCGGATGCGCATTGGAACTACGGGATCCCGCTGGCCTGGTCGAATGATGAAGGCCGCACCTTGGGAGCGGAGTTCGTGACAGGCGGGATTAAGTCATCCTTGGGCGGTGTTTATAAAATGGCTGTTATTGACGGGAAGGCGCGTATCAAGCTGGGTGCGACCGCGGTCAAAACGACGCGTCCGGGTGACAAGGAAGCTCTGGACATTGTTGATGCCCAGGGGATGGTCGTGGACCGGTTGACAGCGCTTGTTGGTGAAAAACTGGAGCTGGCGGAAGGACAGAAGGCCGTGAGCCGGTATGTGCCTTTTGCCGTGGCGGGAGATATTGTGTTTGCGCCAAAGGATCCTTTTGAGGTCCAGGCATTCCGTGCCGAGCAGATGGATCGTTATGCCGGTATTCATGCAAGCCGCATGTCCCCCGGGCTTGAGGCCCTGCAGGCGGAAATGATCAAGGATATCCGCGGCGATACGGGTGACAAGGCGAGCGTGAACGGAGGTATCGACTTCAACAGCGCTAACATGGACATGACTGAGACCGGCGTGAAGGCTGACATGACCTTTGACAAGGCAATGATGGAGCAGTTCAGGCACGGGGATTTTACCGGCATCAGGCCTGTGATCATCCGGGTCACGCCGTTGCCGGATGTGTTGCCGCTCCTGGGGATGAACCCCCAGGGTGTGGAGGGAACTTCAGGCGGGCCACAAAAGGTATAAATGACCGTGACCATGGGGCGTCTGTTCCATAAAACCTGTCGGGTCCTCTTGCTGGCATTGTTCCTGTTAAACAATGTCATCCCGCCGAACTATGCCCGGGCCCAGGTGGCCATTCCCCAGCTGCCCGTAGTGCCGCTGTCCCAGCATTATTCTCCTGCCATCGTCCGGGGATTGTCGGTCTATCCGGAAGATCCGCTGAAGTTCGATTTCATTGTCGATAGCGGTGATGACAATTTGACGGGTACGGCCTTCAAAGCAGAGTCCGAGAAGCTCATCAAATATTTCCTGGCCGCGCTGACGGTCCCGGAGAAGGAATTATGGGTCAACCTCTCGCCTTATGAGAAGGACCGCGTGATCCCCGAGGGGCTGGGCGCGACCCAGATGGGGATCGACATGCTCGGGCAGGATTACCTGCTCAAACAGGTCACGGCGTCTTTGATCCATCCCGAGAGCGACCTTGGCCGGGAATTCTGGGCGCGTGTGTATGAAAAAGCTTTTGCAAAGTTCGGGACCACGGATATCCCGCTGGACACGTTCCACAAGGTCTGGATAGCGCCGGACAGGGCGGTTGTCTATGAAACAGGCAACCGTGTTTTTGTCGCCGGGCGGCATTTGAAAGTGCAGCTGGAGAAGGATTATCTGGCCGCGGCCAAAGCTGTGGGCAAGGATGCGGTGGCGGAGGGATCATCGGGCGATGAGATCCAGCCGGCGCTGATCAAGGAGATCATCATCCCGGCGATCGAGAAAGAGGTCAATGCCGGCAGGAATTTCGCGGCGTTGCGCCAGATCTATAATTCGATGATCCTCGCGGCATGGTACAAGAAGAAACTGCACGCAACGATTCTGGGGCAGGGTTATGCCAATGCCAACACAACGCAGGGCATCAGGACCGGGGACCTTGCGGCGAAGGAGAAGCTTTACCAGCAATACCTGGAAACTTTCAAGAAGGGTGTTTTCAACCTTATCAAGGAGGAGTATGACCCGGCGTCCCGGCAGGTCATTCCCCGGAAATATTTCTCCGGTGGGCTTTCCGTCGGGGCAGCGTCCGTTGAGGACCTGGATGTCCTGACGGGTGATGCCTCACAGCTGCCTGCCGGCACGCGGGATTTTATTGTTCATCCCGAGTCTGATAAAGGCCAGGACCAGAAGGTGACCTGGCAGGCCGTGGAGGGTCAGGGCGCTGCGGATGCAGCCCAGCCGACCATACTCGATGCCCATGAGTTGCTGCCATTCCAGCCGATCAATCCCGTTGCTGACTTTGAAGCGCGGGAGTTCCCGGATATCAGGGTTGCGGCACGCAAGGGTGGGCTTCCCTTATTTATTGATATCAGCGACGATCTTAAGACACTAACGTATTATGAGGTCCTTGATGATTCCCATGTCTTTTCCCCCGATGGGACCGTACACCAGGATATTTTAAGTGAAGCGAACGGGACCCTGCGTAAGGTGGCGGAATTCCCGAGCTCCTATCTTGTCTCTCCGCGCAAATGGATGCTTGATCATTATAAGGGCACACCCGAGGGCGGTGTCATTGAAAGAATATGGCCCCAGGGCAAGCGGTATAGCCGTTATCGTGGCGTGACGACGTCATGGGACATGGAGGTTGATAAAGACGTCTGGTCGACCAATATTGATACCGTGTTCCTGCATAAGACGCTGTTAGAAGAGGGGGTCCTGTCTTTGTCTGCGCAGAAGGTCAGGAAGGTGGCAGAGATCGGCGTCGGCGGCGGGCACATCTCTTCCTTATTGGCAAAGACTTTTCCCCAAGCGCGTCTTTCCATCACAGATATCAGTTCTTACGCGTTAAGCACCACATTGCTGAATATCGCGGCGAATGTTCCCGGCGGGCTTGCGGCTTTGGACAGGGTCAGGAAGTTCTGGGGCAAAGGCATCAAGGCCCTGGAGCCTGATCAGGACCTGATCGTTATTAACCCGCCCTATATCCCGGCGGCGCCGTTCGAGAAGGGGCCGGCGAACGATCCGTATCGCGGAACAGGGTTGATCCGCGAGATGCTCAAGCACGGTATCGCGAAATTGAACCAGGGAAATCCTGAGGCGAGCATTTATATCAACATCAGCTCGCTTGCGGATAAGGATGTCCGTGGGTATCTCAATGAATTCGGGGACAAGATCGAGTTTGTGCCGGTCGGGCCTTCTTTAAAGGTCCCGCTCAAGATCCGCTGGATGTCGGAAGCGTGGAAGCAGTGGTTGCTGTATGAGAACGGCGGCCTTGAACAGATCGAACATCCGGCGGCGGACCAGGAAGAATACTGGCACACGCTGCAAATGTACCGCATTCGGCGAAAGCCGGAGATCGCAAGCCCCAAGCGTGTCGCCATCATCGGCGGCACATTTGACCCTTTGCATATCGCCCACCGGAAAATGATCGAGGATGTCAAGGCAGAGCTTCACGTGGATGAGGTGGTTGTCGTGCCCGCCAATGTTTCACCGCACAAGCTGGGGCAGTTCATGGCGCCCAAGGAGGTCCGCCTTGATATGGTCAAGGCGGCATTGAAGGGGATGCCCGGTGTCAAGGTCTCGGACTTCAATGTCCGCCAGGATGGCCCGTCTTATACCATTGACCTTGTGAACCATCTGGAGGGGCAATATCCGCCTAATTCAAAGTTTTTCTTTGTCATGGGAGACGATAATGTTGCCAAGCTGGATACATGGAAAGATATTGATCAGCTTGTCAAAAAAGTGAATTTCGTGACCTATACGCGGCCGGGCCATCATGCGGTCAATCCGCGCATCAAGGTTGCAAGGATCGAACGCCCCGGGATCGACATTTCGGCCACAGTGATCCGCCGGCGTGTGGCGTTAGGCATGCCTCTTACCGGCTTCGTTGCTCCCGAGGTAGAGAAGATCATTGACGCGAACGGGCTTTATCTTCCTGAGGATGTTTTCGGGGCGGATGACCATGATCCTATTGTTTCGTTGAACGGAGAGCCGTTCAAGGATGATAAGCCGTTCACGGTTCTGGCCGATGCCCACGGGGTCCTTCTCAAGCCGACCTGGAAGAATGAGCTGGCGCAGGTTTTCACCTCATTGAGCGGGGGTTCGATGAAGGAAGGTTTGAAATGGGCGGAAGACAATGTTATTGCGCGGATGGTCGAGACGACGCGGGATATTCCGGTTGATGAGATCGTTACGATGCTGGTGAGGGAGTTGTCGCTGCGGAACATTCAAATGACACGGCCTGAGGTCATTGCGGCCATGTCAAAAGCCAGGGGACATTTTGAAAGCGTCGAGCGGGCCGAACCCATGCCTGGTGCGCTGGAGGCTCTAAGGGCATTGAAAGAGATGGGGATCCCCGTCAGGGTGATCACGGGTCGGGCTTCTGAACTGGTTTATGAGCAGCTCAAACACGCGGGGTTCGCGGACCTGATCCAGCCGGAGGATGTGTTCGGCAAAGACCGCCAGGACGCCTTGCCGGTCACGGCGGAGGACCGCGGGTATTCGCCCCGCGAGAGGATGATCAAGGTTCTTAGCACCAGCCATTCGGAGCGACGGGCCATTGTCCTGGACGACTGGGTAGAGTCGGCCCGGGCCACGCGGGAGATGGACGGCATCTTTGTAGGTTTGCCCCAGGGGACGGACCGTGAGCAGAAGCGAAATTTCAACCGCCTGGCCGCGGCGGGCGCGGCGCTGGAGATCACCAACGCCATCGGCTGGGAACGGCTCGTTTCTTTGGTCAAAGTGTTGAACGCCCGGCGCGAGGACCGTTTGCGGAGCATGGAAACAAAGAATGTCCGTGTTGCCATGGCGCAGTTCAATCCCACTGTCGGCGACCTGACGGGGAATTTTAACGAGATTTCACAAAGGATCGCGGCCGCAAAGGACAAGCATGTTGACGTGATCGTTTTCCCCGAGCTTGCGGTCACGGGCTATTTTCCGGGGGATCTTCTCAGGAAGCCCGGTTTCGTGGACCAGAACAGGGAGATGGTGCAATTGTTGGCCGCTTCTACCCGGGGGATCACCGCGGTTGTTGGCTTCGTGGATATCAACAAGCAGGGACAGATCTACAATGCGCTGGCGGTCCTTGCGGACGGTGCGATCAAGGGGGTCTATCGTAAGCGGGCACTGCCGAATTACGGGGTCTTCTTTGAAAAACGTTATTTTACGCCGGGTGAATCGGGGCTTTTTGATTTTGAAGGGAACCCTTTGAACAAGGATGTTTTCAGCGTGGATGGCCTCATGTTCGCGGTCAATGATTGTGAGGATATCTGGGTCGAGAAGGATGGCGTGAAGAAAGATTATGACGGCCATTCCATCCAGGAACCTGTCGACCATCATGTTGTGGCCCCATATATGGAACAGGCGTCCAAGGGGGCGCATCTTATCATCAATGCTTCAGCCTCGCCGTTCCGTGACGGAGTCTTGAAAACAAGGGAAGACCTGATCGCAGCCAGGGCGAAGCAAACCGGCGCGACCATTGTTTATGTCAATACCGTGGGCGGCCAGGATGACGTGGTTTTTGACGGCAACAGCATGGTTGTCGGCCCCGATGGCAAGACGATCGCCAGGGGCAGGTCTTTCGAGGAAGACATGGTCATTATGGACCTTCCCGTGAAGACGGAGAAGCATACCGGCAAGGAATTATCGGGCACTATCACGGTAAAAAAATCCGTTCCTGATGTCGAGAAGGTCGATCTGCCATCCGTGCCCGAGATCGGTCCCCAGGTCGATATCGAAGTTATTTTTAAGTCCCTGATCCTCAGCCTGCGGGATTATGCGCGTAAGAACCGGTTCAAAAAGGTTATTTTCGGCAACAGCGGGGGCATTGATTCCGGCGTGGTCGGTGCCCTTGCCGCCATTGCCGTGGGCCCAGAGAATGTCCACTCCATGTCGCTGCCGACCCGTTATAACTCATCGGAAACGAAGTCGGACGCCCGCCGCCTGGCCGAGAAGCTGAAGATCGGGTTTGAGGAGATATCGATCGAGCCCGTGTTTCAGAAAATGATAGGCGCGCTGCTGCCGGTGCCGGGGTCGCCTTTATCGGAGGCCACCAAAACAGCGATCGAAAATATCCAGGCGCGCATCAGGATGGTCTTTTTGATGTTCCGTTCCAACCAGCTGGGGTACTTGCTGGTATCCACGAGCAATAAAAGCGAGACGGCTGTCGGATTTACGACGATCGGCGGCGATATGTCCGGGGGTTTTGCTCTTGTCAAAGACGTTTACAAGACAAGGATCTTTGAATTGGCGCGCTATATCAATCAGTACCTGGGGCAGGAGGTCATTCCAGAGAGCATGATCAACCGTCCGCCGTCCGCCGAACTGCGTGACAATCAGGAAGATTCCCAGTCCCTTCCGGATTATACGACTGAACTTGATCCCATCCTCAAAGCGCTTGTCGAGGAGCACCTTTCTCCGGAAGAGGTTTCCAAAAAGACGGGGCTGGTGTCCGGGATGGTCAGGGCTGTCGCCAAGATGCTGGGCATGGCCGAGTGGAAGCGCCGGCAGGGGCCTATCGGCCCGAAGCTTACGCCGGTATCCTTTAATCATTATGAACGGCGCATGCCGATCACTAACCTTTATGATCCCGACAAAGTCGCCTCGTTCATACGTTCAGCCCGGCAGGCTTTGCCGGATCAGGGCACGCGCGTTGACCCGGAGCAGAACAGGATATGGCTCGAGGAAGTTTTGGCTGATACGACGGTACCTTTCTGGGAGCTTTCTGCGGAGGAGCGTGTCGCGTATTTGAACCGTTTCAGCTGGAGCCATAAATATCCGAAACGCAACCTGAAGGACCCTGTTGTTTACACGGACCCGAATGTTATCAAGTCGGCGAGGACAGAACAAAATCCCAAGGGTTGGGCACAGCCTGACCTTGATGACGGAACGCTGACGGCCGCGCAACGTCAGGCGCGCCTGGTGCGCATCAAGGATGACACCATGACGTGGGCGCCGGACACTCTTTTTGTCGACGGTCGTCCAAGGAACGACCAGGAGACCGGGCTCAACGGCCGCGGCAAGCTGGGAAGTTACGGGCCGAACCAGGCCGAGGACCCGATCCTCTTGCGGTATGGTCCTTCCGGTGAACTGGAAGTGCTTGTGATCGAGCGAAGTGACGGTACCGGATGGGGTTTTCCCGGAGGTTTTGCTAACCGCGGGCAGGAGAATGATGCAGGTTTGACCGCGACGCGGGAAGCGATCGAGGAGACATTGAAGGAATCCGAGTTTGCGGTTGATTTCTCAAAAGGCAAACTTCTCTTCGATGGCAAAGCCTACAGCAGCCGTGACACCAACGATGCCTGGGTCAAGACCCGGGCGCTGGCGGTGCTCTTGTCGTACGAACAGTCCAGAAAGTTGAAGATCGTGGGAGATGATGATGCCAAAGGCGGCGCCTGGTGGCTGCGGGTGGACAAGGAGTTATTGACCAAAATGGTGGATGCGCATCCAGTGATCCTTAAGCGGGCCGTTGCGGCTGTCGTGAGCGGGGAACTTGCCGTGAACGATGACCTTGTCCTGCCCAAGGACCAGCTTATGGCCGATCATTCTATGAAGAAAGAAGAAGATCATCCGGCAGATCATGGCAGGACGATCGATGATATTATTGCCGCGATATTCGGGAAGCTGGACAGGACTTATTCCGCGCCGGAACAGGAGCATAGTTTTTACCGGCGGATACAGCTCAGCTGGGACAAGCTCGACGCTTTGTTGAAGGGAGAGCCGGGGTCGTTCCAGGACCCAAAGGCGTTTGCGCGGCTGGCGCGGCAACCCTTGTCAGTGGCAAGTTTGGAGAAACTTTCCGTGTTGACCCGTGACATGGAAAAGAAATATCCCGGGATGCTGCGCCCCACGCTGGCGCTGCTTGACGTCGGCAAGATCGAAGCGTTCCGCGCGAAGCCTGAATTCCAGCCGTTGAATTTTGCGAATCATCCTCATGCGGGGGCTTATATCCTTGAACACCTGGGTGTTTTCAAGTCCATGGGATTCTCGGAAGAACAGCAGGCCCTTGCGCTGGCGCAGGTACGGGAACATGGTTTCCTGGGGCAATCCAAGCGCGGTGAAGTGACCAATGAGGTTTTCAGGGGTATCCTTGATGAGGCCATCCAGAGAAAAGACCCGGATATCCTGAAGTTATATTTTGTGCTCAATGTGATCGATACGGCTGTCGTGCGGGAAGGGCTTTTTACCGAGGAGTTCTTTACGTGGTTCTATCACAAATACGAGGAGCTTCATGCGCTTGCGACAAGGGCCGTGACATCGGGTCAGAATGCTGAGCAGGTCCTGAGCGTCCGCGCCGAAGAGATGCTGGCCACGGGCGAATTGAAGGAGAGTTACGTTCTTGACCGTCTTTCAGCGATCTGGACGGATAAGGACCGGGGGGATATCCATGCGGCTATCGCGCGGGTCTTTGCCCGGAACGAGACGGCGAAGGCCAGGTTCATCGATCTATTGGCCCGACAGAAAGGAAGCCTGAGCTTCTGGTATCCCGAGATCGCTTTTACGGCTATCGACGCGCTCGAGTCACGGATCACCCTTTTGTCCCTGGTCATGGAAAAGGCTGTTACATCGAACATGGGGGCCGGGCACCCGCTGGATGTCAGTTTCTTCCCCCTGGCGAATGAAATGAACCGCCGTGATGAACCCCAGTTGCAGGCCGAGAACCGGTCATTTCTGGTGGCAGGGCTGGGGGCCCTTACGGAAAAGTATATGGCCGGTGGAACAACAGAGCTGTCCTCGGTCGCGGGCGTTACCTGCCGCGTTGATGACACCCATCATGCCGTTTATGTGGACTTCGACCCGCTGGCGCCTCTTCATCAGGACCGCGATCAGATCGAGAAAAGGGTCAAGGAGATCGATGCCATCGTCGCGTCTGTTGACAGCGGCGATCCCATGGCCTTTGTCAAACGCGCCGGTGTTCCAGGGGCAGGGAAGGTGAGCGTACTTATGGCGTCCGTTGACCCGTTGCAGAACGCGCATTTGAAAATAATCGAGAATGCTGTGAGCAGGGAAGACGTTGACGAACTGGTCATTGTCCTGAGCAAGGATCACATCCTGAAGGAGAATTTTTCCGGATCGCTGGCCTCAAGGATATTCATGCTGGAGCACATGGTCAAAAGCCTGGAACATGGCGACAAGATAACGATCGCGGTCGCTAATACGGGAAGGTTCCTTGAATTGCCGGGGTTGTTAAAGCCTTCGTATCCGGACGCGCACTTCGATTATTTTATGGGCTTTGATAATTTTGAACAGATGCTCGACGAGAAAGCCAGTGTTAATGACAGAAAGATGATGGAAGCGTTCCTGTCCGGGAACAGCGTAACGGTTGTCCCCCGGTGGTATTATAAAAAGGACGATATCCGCCGCGTCATGGTCGAACACGGCTTTGCGGAGCATTTATCTTCTGTCCGTGCGGCGGTCCCGTTGAACCGTGAATTCCGGTTCCATTCCGGAACGGAAGTTCAGCGCCGTTTGCGGGAAGGACTTGGGGCCGGCGACATGGTGCCGATGTCTGTATTGCGGATCATTAAAGCCATGGGATGGTATACCCGGACCGCCGAACCGGACCTTCAGGCCGTCCGGAACCCGGTGAAGGTCTCTTTTGTAAATTTGACATCGCCCCGTCATAAGGTGCTTGTGGAGCCGCTGGGCATCGGGGCGTTGATGGGCGATCTGCGAAGGGAATTCGGCCAGGATGTCAGCCTGTCGCACATCGATACTCAGGTGGGCTTGTCAGTGCAGGATATTGTCGCGCAATTAAGGAAGACAAAGCCGCAGATCATTGCCTTGTCGGCCCAGCTGGAATCACATGAGGTGCTTTCCGAGCTGTTGGGATCGCTCCAGCAAGAACCCTGGGTGCAGGACGGTCGTAGCAGGGTATTGGTGGGAGGCAATTTGCCGACGAACGAGCACCGCCTGTTCCTGGAGAAATATCCGTTCATTGTTGTGGTGCGGGGTGAAGGCGAGATCGCCATGCGGGAAGCGGTGCGCTTGGTCCGCGGGGATATTGCCATTGATGAAATGCCGGCAGCTGCTTTTATAAGGAATAAAAAGATCGTTGAGAACGACGGAACGCCGGTTTCCGCCGAAGCGCTGGGGCAGCCTTCACGCGACAGCTTGCTGTGGATCCTGGACCATGAAGGGGATGTCCAGATAGAGACCAGCCGTGGCTGCGGGTTTGGGCTGTGTTCGTTCTGTTTTAAAGACCCTTTCCGCGCTCATAAATGGGAGCCTTTCCCTGATGAGGTGGTCCTGGACAACCTGGAAAGCTTGTACCGCAGCGGCGCCCGGCATGTCAATCTGGCGGATTCTGAATTCTTTGGCGGCGGGAAGGAAACCATGCGGGGCATCAGGCGCGGCCGGCGCCTTGCCGAAGAGATCCTCAGGCGGGAGATCAAGTTGTCGATCGCTTTCTCGGCGAGAGTGGACAGTGTCTTTGGTGAATCGGATTCGCCGGAGGACCGGCAGGAGAAGATCGAGACCTTGAAGATCATGCGTAAAGCCGGATTTGAGAATGTTTTTCTGGGGGTGGAGTCAGGGTCGCCTTCGCAGTTGAAACGGTATCATAAAGGCGCCACTATCGTTGAGGCCGAGCAGGCCGTGCGGATACTGAGGGAGCTTGGCTATACGTTCATGGTCGGGATGATCCCCCTTGATCCCTATGTTTCGCTTGAAGAGATCGTGGAGAACGGAAAATTCATGCGGCGCAATAATTTGTTCCTGGAAGTTTCCTTCCCGGTCAATCCTTTGAGGGTTCAGCCCAAGACCGAGTATTACAAGTGGACCCTGCGGGACAAATTGCTTGGGGAGCAGACGGGAAGGTTCTATGATTTTGAAAGCCGCTACCAGGACCCCAAGGTGCAAAAAGTCGCCGACGCGCTGAAACAGTATACGGCGGAGATCGGGTCCGTATTTTATATGATCAAATACATGTACCGGACCATGGACCTGATGCATCTTCCTGATGAGGAAAAAGAACGTGAACTGTTGAAAAGTATCTTCATCCGCTATAACAGGCTCGAGGTTGATTTCATGGAGGCCTTGGCGCAAGCGGCCCTTGCGGATTCTACCGGTGATTTTGATCAGGCGATCCAGCGTTCACGCTATGCCAGAGCCATGCTTGTCCGGGAAGTAAAGACCGAGATCGAACATGGCATTATTTCTGACAAGGAAGGCTTCCTGGCCAGGGAGGTCGGTACGCTGGACAAGATGATGCATGAAGTTCTGGGCGCCCATGCGGGGGATGAAGTGAAAGATCATACCAAGCCCGGTCCGGATGCGTCCGCAGATATCAAGAAGGGCGGTATTGATCTTGATCCGGCCATGATGGACCTGCAGGTCAGGAAGGATGCTAGGGGGATAGCGTTGCCCCTGGGTATGCCATCGGCCGCCGGGACGAAGATCGAAAGCATAACACCGGTCATTATCAGTGTTTCCCCCGTTAATGTTGAGGACCTTCTCGCGCCTTGATCATCCGGGTTTTTCTATCCTTTAAAAGTAGTAGCGTTTTCCCGTCCGCCCGGTCCAGGGCTTGAAAATCAGATCCTATAGTATAAATTTATTTATAGTGGGGTGGTTGTAACCTTAAAAGGCAGGCAGATGTGGGTCAAGTAAGCGTTAAGACCAGGCGCCTGATGGCGTGTCTTGTGCTTGTGACATTCTTTGTCACAAGCCTGCCGCTATCTTATGCCCAGAATATGGCGTTTATGCACGCTCCCGGGAGCATGGTATCCCTGAGCGGGAACTTCGCCGCACCATCGCTCAAGGGGATCAAGGTTTATCCGGAGAACCCTTTTCGTTTTGATTTTTTGCTCGATCAGGGCAGTTCCGGCGAGCCTTCCGAACACCTCAAGGCTGAGTCTGCCCGTCTTGTCCGGTATTTTCTGACCACGTTGACCATTCCTGAGAAAGACCTTTGGGTCAACCTGTCTCCCTATGAAAAAGACCGTATGGTCCCGGACGCGTTCGGCCAGACAGAAATGGGCCGGGATATGCTCGCGCAGGACTATATCCTCAAGCAGGTCACCGCGTCGCTCCTTTATCCGGAAGGTGAGACGGGCAGGGCGTTCTGGGCCAGGGTTTACGCCGCTGCCAGCGAAAAATATGGGACAACGGATATCCCGGTCGACACCTTCAACAAAGTCTGGATCATGCCGGACAAGGCCGTGGTTGACGAATACAACGGCATGGCCTTCGTGGTCGAAGGAAAATTAAAGGTCATGCTTGAGAGCGATTACCTGGCTTCTGGCCATATGGTGGAAGCATCGACTGATCGATTATTGCCCTCCCCCTCGTGGGGAGGGAATGGGAGGGGGGAAGATGTCGTCAAAAAGATCCTTCGCGAGATCATCATCCCCATCCTCGAAAAAGAAGTCAACGAAGGCAGGAGCTTCGCGCCCCTGCGGCAGGTCTATCATTCATTGATCCTGGCGGCCTGGTACAAGCGCAAGATCAAGGAAAGCCTTTTGGGCAAGTTTTACGTGGACCAGAGGAAGATCGCCGGCGTCGATGTTGCGGACAAAACAGAGAAGGAGCAGATCTACGCGCGTTATCTCGAGGCTTTCAAAAAGGGCGTTTATAACTTCATCAAGGAAGAGTATGACCCGGCCGCCCAGGAGATGATCCCGCGGAAGTATTTCTCCGGCGGTGAGGAGTTCACGGACCGCGCCATGGCCCCCGCGCTGCAGGTGAAAGAGGTCGACGCGGCGGGCCTCGCGGCGGATGTTGGCCCGGTGGACCTCCGCACGGTCGTTGTCGACATCAGGCCTGTCGCTGGTTCAAGGGCCGCGAACGATCCGTTATCGCCTGATCACGGGATGGCGGCACCCCTGCTGGCGGGTGAGTTGTCCGACGTCGAGTTGGAACGTCTCTGGACAGCGTATGTAGGAAAAGAAGGGCTGTCCCGGTATGAGAAACTTTTGAAGTTATTCACGCGAGACGTTAAAGAAGCCCTGCTGGATGACCCCGCGTTACGCCCGGTATTTTTACAGGCGTTGCCGGCAGGCAGCCTGGGTGAACTTGTCGTTGCGCCGGGCCGTGAACAAGCGCTCGCGCGCAAGATCGGCGCGGCAACGCTGCGCGAACTCATGGAACAACATAGCGGGTTCCTTATAACGGACGATCTCAAGAAAGCGAATGAACTGGCAGCCGTCGAAGACCTTGTCTTGCTGGTTGGTGTTACGGACCGCTACAGCGATGATACCATGTACCCGCTGCATCAAGTCGCGAACGGGAGGCAGGCTTATTTTCCGCTTTCTGACGGCTCATGGCTTGGCGTTAAGGGGGCCGGACAATTCATCGATCGTCATAAAATGCCGCATTTTCTCCATGAAAATGAAAAGATCCCCCGTAACACACGTTACATGGGAGTTGCTACGGAAACGGATGCGAAGCGGGCTGAGCGCGGTTCGGCTGCTTTGAAAGGGAACGCAGGGGATTTTGTGGAATTTCTCGGGTATCGGCGTTTGTATGATCTGCCTGACGGGGACGGGCATCTCGCAACGGTAAAAGGATTAAAAGACAGGGATGGCAGCGATCTGGTTCCTGTCCTGATATTCAATCGAACACTCTATCCGCAACGCCTGGTAAAACTCCCGCAACTGGTTAAGACGGACTATGGTCTGAGGCGTCTGTCATTGAAATTATCAGGAACACTTTCCGGTTTGGGGTTGTTGCCCGCCAACACCGAATTGTCGGGCAGCGAATTGATCTTGATGATCCTGAAAAAAAGGGGGAGGGCGGAAGCCATCAAGCAAAACAGCGGGGTATTCAAGATCACGATCCACAGCCAGGATATAACGTTGGCCGGTGAAGAAGCCGATAATGAGGAACTGGTCCCTTATGCCGAGTATATCAAACTTGTTGAGCAGGGGATAGCCATGCAAACTGACGACAGGGACCTGTTGTTAACAAATGGATCAAGTACGGCCGGGATCAGGAATACGGTGGTTATATTATTGAATATGATGTTCAAATTACCCGAAGATCAGAAAAGGATATTGCTGCCATCGCCTTCTATGGCGTTGCAAACTTTATTTGAGGCCTATTTTTCATTATTGGATGACCGTCACCTGAAGCTTTAGGCAACTAAAGACATATTCTCTTATGATTCCCGAGCTCTTCCGACGAGGGAATGGGACGCCAGGATGGATCTTTTTCATCCTTTGAGCAATGGAAAAGAGAATTTTCTGCAGGGCAAAGACGTTCACCAGAGCATAGTTTCATGGGCTCGGCATGAAGCGTTGTACAGGGAGATAAATCATAATAAAAGCGCGGCAAGGCCGGATGCTCCGCCAGGCAAGTCGGTGGACGGATCACAGAAGCCATTGGGAGCGGTGGCATTTAAAAAAGGCGGTATCGACCTCAATACGGACAAGCTTGATCTGCAGGTCCGTCAGAGCGGCGGTGTTATCACATTCAACATCGATCAGGCCATGCTCGAACGGTTGCAGGGCGCGGCGGGATTCACGCCGGTCATTGTGGATATCCGGCCGGAGGGGCTGGCGCAATTCACAAAGGGCCCTGCGGGTGCCAGGGGCGGGCGCTAGAGTTGTTCGCGCTGTTTGCATTCCCGATACGCTGTGCTATAATTCCCAGCCTATGCACAAGCAGATGATCCGCACTTACCAGGACCTTGATTTTGACGACGTGAAAGCCCATTTGCTGGAGTACGGCGTGCTGTCGGGCATCTGCGCCAAATGCAAGGCCATGGACCTCAGGCTCAATGACCATGCCTGTCCCAAATGCGGCACGGAATTCAAGTATGTGGCTTTTCAGAACGTCCGGGAGCACTTGCCTAAAATGATCAAGCTCCATGCCGAACGTCCCGGCATCCAGTTCGTGGACCATCAGGATTTCAAACGCATTGAAGGTGAAATGAGGGCCAGGAGCATCCTGGGATAAATATGATCAACAAAGACCGTCTCGTCAAGCTGACGCAGCAAACACTGTCCATCGATTCGCAGAACCCTCCAGGCAACGAGGTCAATATCGCCGATCTTGTCGTCAAGGACATGAAGTCCCTTGGTTTTGAGGTCGAGGTCGTGACCTACAAGATGAACAGGCCCAATGTCATCGCGACCTGGAAAGGGTCCCTGCCGCGCGCGCAAGCCGCGAAAGAGGCGCTGTTGCTGACCCCGCATACCGATGTGGTGCCGGTGGGCACGGGCTGGAAACATGATCCTTTCGGCAAGGATGTCATTGCCGGAAAGATCTACGGCCGCGGCGCTTCCGACGATAAAGGCAATCTTGCCTGCGCCATGGAGGCCATGCGTTCCCTGGCCGAGGATGGTTTTCGTCCACGCAAGGACATCATCCTGGCCGCAACGGCCGACGAGGAGACCGGGAGCCACCAAGGGATCAAGCCTTTGCTGAACAAGGGTGTTTTGAACCCGCGCCTGGCACTTGTCCTTGATTCCGTCGATTACGACACGGTCATCGCCCAGAAAGGGCTTTTTCATGCACGCATCCAGGTTTTCGGGAAAAAAGCGCACGGCGCCACCAACTGGCGCGGGGTCAATGCCATTGAGCAGGCAGCCGAGATCATCCGCCGTTTGAAGGCGCACAAGTTCACTTTCAAGAAACATCTTTTGCTGAACCATCCGACGGTCAATGTGGGTACCATCAAGGGCGGCGACAAGGTCAACATGGTCGCGGACCTTTGCGAGTTCTCCATCGACATCCGTTATATGCCGGGCATGGACCCGCGCAAGGTCGTGGCCCAGGTCAAGGCCATCGTGCGTTCCGTGACGGATAAATATAAAATGATCGTCGACGACCTTCAGCTGCCTTACGAGATCAGCGCAAAGGACCCGTTCGTGCGCGCGTTCGTCAGTGCCGCCAGCGCGGTGGGGCAAAAGGCCCGGCTCAAAGGTTCTGACGGGGCAACGGTCATTTCGTTCTTTCAGCTCCACGGTATCACGGCATTCGCCACGGGTTTCGGCAAGAGCGGCACGCTTCATGCCAACGATGAATACGCTGAGACCAAAACCCTCTACCACGGTTCACGCGTGCTGGAAAGGTTCATCAAAGATTATGACATCATGTGATGCTTTCCATCCCGTGCGGCGCGCAGCAGCCGCCGTTCTGGCGGGCGCGGCCCTTGTCCTGGCCGCCTCGCCGCTTTTTGCCGCCAGCACGCCGGTGTTCAAACCGGGCGAGGTCATCCGTTATACGGTCAAGCAGGCGGGGGTCAAGGCCGGCGAAGCCACCCTTACCTTCACGGGTGAAACTTACCGTGATGGCAAGAAATATACGCTGATCATTTTTTCTGCCAAAGGATTTAATTTTTTTGATGAGGAAAGGATCTTTGTCGACGGAAAGACGTTCCTGCCGCAGCTGGTGATCCGGGACTTGAATATTTTCGGCAACAAAGAGAATATCATGGAAGAGTATGACCAGCTGACGGGGTCGATCCGGGTCACCAAGGTCGCGGGAGACCGCACGAGCGTCCAGGTCCTGGATAAAAAGGGGCCGGTTGATAATATTTACGGGTTCATTTACCGTTACCGCAGGGATACCGCAGCGGACAGCCCCGGCTCGTTCGATGTGCGGCTTCCGACGCTGGATGTGAAGATCTCGCCTGTCCACGATCTTGATTTCAACGCGGCAGGCAAGACGTACCGAGCCACGCTCCTGCGCAGCGTGCCGTCGAAATATTCCATCTGGATGGATAAAAGCGCCAAGCGCCTGCCGCTGCGCATCGCGGGCGCTATCGGGATCGCGAATACCGTCATGACCCTGATCGGCTATGCGGAGTAGGAAAACCCTTGTGAGACTTCATGAAATATCCTGACAGCAACGGACATTACGGGCAATTTGGCGGCAGGTTCGTCCCTGAGACGTTGATGACCCTTCTTCTGGACCTTGAGAAGGAATTCAACAAGGCCATGAAAGACCCCTCGTTCCGGAAGGAATTCGCCTTCTACCTGCGTGAATACGCCGGGCGCCCTACGGGTTTATATCATGCCGCCCGTTTGAGCCAGACGCTCAAGACGCTCAAGGTGTACCTCAAGCGTGAAGACCTCCTGCATACCGGCGCCCACAAGGTGAACAACACCCTGGGCCAGATACTTCTGGCGCGGCGCATGAAGAAAACCCGTGTCATTGCCGAAACGGGTGCAGGCCAGCATGGCGTGGCCACCGCGGCGGTGTGCGCGTTGTTCGGCCTCAAGTGCGTGGTCTATATGGGTGCGGAGGATGTCGAGCGCCAGTCGCTGAACGTGGCGCGCATGCGCCTGATGGGGGCTCAGGTCATTCCCGTTGTGAGCGGATCAAAAACCCTCAAGGACGCCATGAATGAGGCCATCCGCGATTGGGTGACGAATGTCAAAGACACGTTCTATATCATCGGTACCGTTGCCGGGCCGCATCCGTATCCCGCGATGGTCCGAGAGTTCCAGTCCGTCATCGGCATTGAAGCGCGCAAGCAATTCCTGGCCAGGGAAAAGAAACTTCCGGATATCCTCCTGGCATGTGTCGGCGGCGGCAGCAACGCGATGGGGCTTTTTTATCCATTTCTGGACGATACGCAGGTCAAGTTCATTGGCGTCGAAGCGGCGGGGCACGGGTTGCATACCAAAGCCCATTCCGCGGCGCTGTGCAAAGGCGGGGTCGGCGTGCTGCATGGCACGAAAAGCCGCCTGCTCCAGGATGCCGACGGCCAGGTCCAGCTTGCGCATTCGATCTCGGCCGGCCTGGATTATCCCGGTGTCGGTCCCGAGCATGCCCATTACAAGGCGACCGGCCGCGCGACATATGTGGCCATCACCGATAAAGAAGCGCTGGTGGCGGCCCAACTGCTGGCCCGCACGGAAGGCATCATCCCGGCGCTGGAATCAGCGCACGCGCTCGCATACCTTCCCAAACTGGCCCGCAAGGTCAAGGCCCCGACAACGGTGCTGGTCTGCCTTTCAGGGCGGGGTGATAAAGACATGAACACCATCAAGGAACATCTTTTCCATGAATAGGATCGACCATAAATTCATTCAACTGCGCTCCAGCGGCAAGAAAGCGTTCATTGCGTTCCTCACCGCGGGAGATCCGGACCTCGCCGCGACTGAACAGCTGGTCCTGGCATTTGAACGGGCCGGTGTGGACATCGTTGAGATCGGGGTGCCTTTTTCCGATCCTTTGGCGGACGGCCCGACGATACAGGCCGCATCCTATCGTTCCCTGCAAAAGGGGACGACACTGGCCGCGATCCTGGAACTTGTCACGCGTATACGCCGGAAGTCGGATATCCCGCTGGCCTTGATGACCTATTACAATCCGGTGTTCAATTTTGGCGAAGAAAAGTTCGCTGTGCAGGCCGCGGCGGCTGGTGTCGACGGGATCATTATTCCCGATCTTCCCCTGGAAGAGGCGGGTCCCTGGCGCGCGTTCGCGGCACGGGAAGGCTTGGCCACGGTGTTTTTCCTGGCCCCGACGACCGGCCCGGAGCGCGCAGCGGCAGTGGCCTCGGCGTCAACAGGGTTCATTTATTTTGTTTCTATCGCCGGCATCACAGGTGCGCGGCAGGCTGTTCCGTCGGAGATAAAGGCGAAGATCAGCCTGGCTAAAACATTGACCGACAAACCCCTGTGCGTTGGCTTCGGTGTTGCGACCCCCGCGCAGGCCCATGCCATGGCCCAGATCGCCGATGGCGTCATTGTGGGCAGTGCTATCGTCAAAGAGATCAATATCAACGCCAAAGCCAAGGACCTGCCGCAGCGGATGCAGCGCTTCGTTGCCGGGCTTGTCAGGGCCGTAAAGCGCTAAATGTACCAGAAATCCGTCCTTTCCAATAAACTGCGTGTCATTTCAAATCATCTCAAGGACCGCGAAACTGTTGCCATAGGGATATGGGTGGGCGTGGGCGGCCGTTTCGAGCAGGGTCCTGAGAAAGGCGCCGCCCATTTTCTGGAGCATGTCCTGTTCCGCGGCAGCCTGAAGTATTCCTGCAATGATATCAAGGGGACCATCGAGGGTGTGGGCGGGTCGCTGAACGCTTTTACCGGCGAAGAACAGACCTGTTATTACGCCAAGATCCCGGCCGCGTATTTTGACCAGACCATGGACATTCTTTGCGACATGGTCTTCTTTCCTCTCATTCAGAAGAATGACCTCGAAAAAGAACGCGCCATCATCCTTGAAGAGATCAAGATGTACCACGACCTGCCCCAGTATTACGTGCTGGAGCTTCTCGACGGGCTTGTGTGGCCTGAGCACGCTTTGGGGCAGAGCCTGGCGGGCACCAGTGAAAGTGTCGGCGCAATGACGCAGAACGGCTTGCGGGATTTTCACCGCCGCCATTACGCTCCGGACAATGTGGTGGTGTCCGTTTGCGGGAACTTTTCCCATGAATGGGCCACGGGGTTCCTGGAAGACAAGCTGGGGAATTTTACCAGCCCGAAAAAAGAAGAAAGCGACCCTTTCAAGGGCAAGCAGCGCGCGCCACGCGTCAACCTTTTCCGCAAGCAGATCGAGCAGACGCACCTCGCCATCGGGTTCCCGTCGTTGAGGGCGGCCCATCCGGACTGTTTTGCCCAGGCGGTGCTCAATGTCATCCTCGGCGGGAATATGTCCAGCCGCCTGTTCGACGAACTGCGCGAGAAGCGGGGCCTTGCGTATTCGGTCTACAGCACGACGAAAGCTTACCGCGACACGGGGATGTTCATGATCAAGGCGGGCGTGGATAACAAGAAGGCCCTCGATGCGGTCGAGCTTATCCTCAGGATCCTCAAGCAGCTGCGCCGCCAGGGTGTCAAGCCGCTGGAGTTCACGCGCGCCCGCGAGTATTTCCTGGGCCAGTTCCTTATCGGGCTGGAGGACACGATGGAGCACATGATGTGGATGGGCGCGTCCATGATCGAGCGCGACCGGATCCGTACCCTCGGCGAGGTTGTATGCCGCGTCAATGCCCTGACGCCGGATGACCTTCGCCGCGTGGCGGCTGACATCCTGCAGGAGAAGAAACTCAACCTGGCGGTGGTCGGCCCCTTGTCGGATGAGCAGGACAAGGGCTTGCGCGCTCTGGTCCACGCGCAGGCGTAACAAGATGTCTTATGCTTTTTGATTTGACATCACGAATGAACTTGGCTACACTCAGAACATTAATTTACATCTTTTAAGGAGGCTGTATGGAAAAATTATCTTTTTATGATGTGAAAACCAAAGCCAAATTTGAATCCGCTGATTACAAGGTCCAGGAGAAGGGCGGCCGTTTTTTTGCCGTTGTCAAATCTCCGGCCGGTTCCCATGAGTGCTGGAGGGTCCTCGGTAAGGATCAGGCGAAAAAGCTCCAGAAATAAACCAACCTGTCTAATACTGACGTAACATTGGAATCACTAGAGTTAGCCAAAAAAGCCGCTCATTGCACCGCTGATAAACTGGCGGAGAACATCGTTGTGCTCGATATGCGCGGGGTCGCGAATTTCTGCGATTACTTTGTGCTATGCACGGCGACAAGTTCCCGTCATGTCAAGGCTGTGGCCGATGGTGTGGACGAAGGGCTTCATGAATTCGGTATCAAGGTCAAGTTCAAGCAGGGCCTTGATACCGCGTCCAAATCCCGCGGGTTCACGTTCGCGGCGGCCAAGGCTCCGGCTCCCGAGCCGGAAGGCACGAACGGGCGCTGGGTCCTTCTCGATATGGGCGATGTCGTGGTCCACATCTTCGAGAAAGATTCCCGCGAATTCTACGGGCTTGACCATCTCTGGCAGGAAGCTGTTACGATCGCTTGGCAGTAGGAACACCCCTTCGATCTTATGTTCACGCATCTGCGGACCCAATTGAAAGATCTTATTCGCGCGTCCGTCGCGGGATCTCTCGGCGATGCCGCGCTTTCGGCTGTCGCTGATATTTCCCTTGATACGCCCGCGAACCGGGACCACGGCGGCCTTGCGTGCAATGTCGCCATGCCGCTGGCCAAGGTGCTCAAGCGCAATCCCATGGAGATCGCTGAAGTCCTTTGCGCCCGCATTTCTCTGGAAGTCGCCGCATCTTCTCTCAAGGACAAGATCGCTTCAGTTGTCGTTTTTCGCCCAGGGTTCATCAATTTTCATCTAAAACCAGCCGCGTATCATGCCGTACTTGAGGATGTTTTCGCACGCCGGGACGATTACGGACGCACGGATTTCGGCAAGGGCAGGAAAGTCCTTGTTGAATTCGTCTCCGCCAACCCGACGGGCCCCTTGACGGTCGCGCACGCGCGCCAGGCCGCGGTGGGCGATGTCCTTGTCAATGTCCTTAACTTCACGGGGCACCAGGCGCAGCGCGAATTCTACGTCAATGACGGCGGCAATCAGATCCGCACGCTGGGCCTTTCCGTGCAATTGAGGTCCAGGGAACTGTTCAACGACAAGGTCGACTATCCCGAGGATTGCTACCAGGGCGGTTATATCCTGGACATGGCCAGGATCTTCGCGGCGCAGCGGAAATTCGCGTCGCTTGCGGATGTGAACGCGTGTTCCTTCGAGGATTTCTGCAATTTCGGCAAAGACTACCTGATGGATGTGATCCGCGAGGATCTGAGGATATTCCGGGTAACGTTCGACAACTGGTCCTTCGAGTCCCAGGTAGCGACGCCGGAAAAGATCGCGGCGACCCTTGATGGCCTGCGCCAAAAGGGGTTCATTTACGAACATGAGGGAGCCCTGTGGTTCAAGTCGACCCTGTTTGGCGATGACAAGGACCGCGTGGTCAAGAAGAGCGACGGTTTTTATACGTACCTCGCGCCCGATATTGTTTATCATAAATACAAATATGACCGCGGTTTCGACCTTCTCGTCGACATCCTCGGGCCTGACCATCACGGCTATATCCCGCGCATCAAGGCCGCGGCACAGGCGCTGGGGAAGGATGCCACGGCCCTTGAGGGCTTGATCATCCAGCTGGCCACGATCTTCCGTGACGGCAAGCAGCTGCGCATGTCGACGCGCGCGGGTGAGTTCATCAGCCTGCGCGAGGTGGCCCAGGAGGTCGGTACGGACGCGGCGCGTTATTTCATGCTCATGCGCCAGGTAAACCAGCAGCTGGAGTTCGATATTGACCTGGCCAAGAAGCAGGCACCGGATAATCCTGTGTATTATATCCAGTACGCGCATGCCCGCTGCTGCAGTATCATCCGCAAGGCCAAAGAGGAGGCTGCGTTGACGCCGGCCGCCACGTTCGGGTTGTTGTCCGCCGAGGCGGAAGTCGACCTCATGAAAAAGATCTCCCAGTTCCCGGATTTTCTGGATGTCTGCGTCCAGCAGCTTGATCCTTTCACGCTCACGCGTTATATGCAGGAACTGGCGGCGACATACCATAAATTTTACGATCGTTGCCGGATCATCGATGCCGAAGCTGATCAGGCACTTTGCGCCCAGCGGCTGGCTTTGGTCGACGCGGCGCGTATAGTTCTTGCCAACGGTTTAAAGCTCCTCGGTATTTCGTCCCCCGAAAAGATGTGATATGCCTAAAAAGTGGCGTTTAAAAGTAGCGCGTCCCGAGTTGCAGGCCGAGCTTGCGGGCGAACTTGCCTTGTCGCCCATTGTCGCCAAGCTTCTTGTCAATCGCGGCATCGCCACGGCGGACCAGGCAAATTCCTTTCTTAAGCCTGAGTTGGCCGGTTTGCATGACCCTTTCCTTTTAAAGGACATGGGTAAGGCGGTGGACCGCTTGAAGCTGGCGCGCGAGCGTGGAGAAACCGTACTTGTTTACGGCGATTATGACGTTGATGGCGTCACTTCGACCGCTGTTGTTTATCGGGCGCTCAAAAAGGCCGGGATCCAGGCGATGAGTTATATCCCGCACCGCATGGAAGAGGGCTATGGCCTCAATTACGAGATCGTGCCCCTGGCCAAAGAGTGGGGCGTCGGGCTTCTGATCACTGTCGATTGCGGGATCGCTTCTGTCGGCGAGGTCCAGGCGCTCAATGAAGCCGGCATTGATACGATCATCATCGACCACCATGAACCGGAAGGGCCGGTTCCGGCGGCATCTGCAGTCATTGACCCGAAACAGCAGGATTGTCATTATCCTTCCCCCCAGCTCGCGGGTGTCGGGCTTGCGTCGAAATTCGTCCAGGCCTTTGAAGGGGAGTTCCCGTTGCGGGACCTGGACCTTGTGACACTGGGGACGGTCGCCGACGTTGTCGCGTTGACCGGCGAGAACAGGATCATTGTCCGCCATGGCCTGTCGCGTATCGCCAGCAGTCCGAAAGCGGGCCTGCAGGCGCTGATCGAGATCGCGCGCATCAGGGGGAAGGCCATGACACCCCAGCTGGTCGGGTTTTCCCTGGGCCCCCGGCTCAATGCGGCAGGGCGCATGGGCAGTGCGGCAACGTCCCTTGAGCTTTTATTGTGTGATGTGCCCGCGGACGCGGCGGCCCTGGCACAGGTCCTTGAAGCCCATAACAAGGATCGCCAGAAACTGCAGGGCGCGGTCGTCGATGAAGCCGTGGACATCATTGAAGGGGTTGAGCTTTTGTCGGGTGACAGCATCATTGTCGTCTACAAGGAAGGCTGGCACAAGGGGGTCCTCGGCATCGCGGCGTCCAAGATCATGGAAAAATACGGCCGTCCGGCGGTCGTTATTTCGACGCAAGAGGGGATGGGTGTTGGCTCGGGCCGTTCGTTCCAGGGATTTCATTTGAACGAAGCGTTCGCCCATTGCGCGGAGCTTCTTGAAGGTTTCGGCGGGCACCAGCGCGCCGCGGGGCTGAGGGTGAAGGATCATGCCATTGTGGAATTGCGACAGAAGCTCAACGCGTTCGCCGCGACGGTCTTTGCTGGCGGCATGCCGGAGCAGGTCCTTGAGATCGATTGTGAATTGCCCCTGGCGTTGGTGAGCATGGACCTTGTTGCCATGGTCGAAGCCCTCGAGCCTTTTGGCGAAGGCAACCCCGCGCCGCTGTTCGCCACCCGGCGCTTGATCATCAAAAGCAAGCCCCAGGTCATGGGCAAGGACACACTTAAATTCTGGGTGACCGACGGCAAGACAACCGTTTCAGCGGTCGGTTTCGGGATGGGTGCCGAGTTCGGCGATCTGCGCATGGGCCAGGCGGTCGATATCGCCTATACGCTAGGCATCGACGACTGGAACAAAGCCCCCCAGGCGCAGATCATGTTGAAAGATATCCGCAGCGCGAAGTAATGGTCTGAGTATGGTTTCCTTATAAATTGTTTAGCAAGAGATAATTTTATGGAAAGTCTCATCAACCAACCAACCAACATTCTCCCCTAGAAACTTTTTAATTTTTTTGATCTTCACATTGTGTTTCCTCCAAAGCGCTCCTTGCCATGCCGATATATGGTCAGGGCTGGTGGGGTATTGGAAATTTGACGAGGCATCCTCAGGCACCTGCGCCGGCGCCACGGTCGTGGATGCCAGTAATCACGGTAACACGGGGACGTGCAGTGGCAGTCCAACGTATGTGGCGGGGAAGATCGGGAAGGGAGCGATGAGCTTTAATTCTGCAAGTAGTCAGTATGTCAATATGGGTAATCAATCAACTCTTGATTTCACAACGGGAAGTTTTTCATATACTTCTTGGTTTAAGAGTTCAGCTATAAATACTTTTACAATAGCTAAAGTGCTTTCTTTAAATGCTTCTGGTTATGACATGCTTATTGGCGCAGGAGGTGTTGCTGGTAATATAAGGTGCAGAGTTCATAGTGGAAATGACATAAGATTTACTGTTGACTGGGTTGGAACCAATGATGGCAAATGGCATCAAGCGGATTGCGTTGTAGATAGAGTGGCACATACTTTATCATTATATGGTGATGGTATCTTGCAAGGAACGCCTGTATCAATATCTGGACTCGGATCAGTTAGTACTATAGCCGATTTTCAAATAGCAGCGAGGTCAGGAGCAACTTTTTATGCTGGAAATGTGGACGACGTCCGCATCTAC
>CAIOTT010000054.1 GCA_903861305.1 Candidatus Omnitrophota bacterium
AGCACGCCCTTGTAAGTAAAAGAGAACTCCCCGGTCTCTTCGTCCACAGGGAACGCGCCGTGCGTGTAGAGGTTCCCGTATTCATCCGTTATGAATAGCGTAAAATTCTGCCTGTAAAACCGGGCCAGGGCCTGGAGATCTTCGTTGTACACATAATTGAACTGGGTCCATTTCTTCCCGCCGGCGAGCTCATTCAACTCCTTGATGATCGCCGTTCCCCAGCCTTCATGGGAAGACCAGTCCTTGCCCCACCACTCGACAGAGCTGTAATTCTGGTGATTGATATCATTGAAGACCTGCCACCACCATTCGCCCTGGCCCACTTTTTCTGCCAGGCGCCGTTCCACTGTTCTTGTGGCTGTTTCCACATATGTTCTAAGTTCGGTCAAAATAGCTATTTCACTCGCGCGGGTATCCTCATCGCTCCGGTGTGTGGCCTCATGCAATTTTGCGTCAACCTGCCCCAGCCGCTCACGCCACCACTGCGCCGACATATTCCCGACAGCATTGAGCCCCGTCCCCACATCCGTTGAATCAAAGTAATACCCGACAAGGTCCGCCCACAGCGCTTTTTCATCAGGCGTAAACTCATCCTTGAGCCTCAAATATTCATCCTTGAATTTTTGCCTGATCTCTTTGGCCCGCCCCTCAAATATCTCTCCCTGAAGCTTCTTCTGGCTTTCATTGTATTCCGCGAGCTTGTCAGTCCACCAGCCAAGCCGCTCCTGCTCGGGGATCTCATTCCAATGCGCATCGACAAGCTTCTGGGATCCCTTATGCCCGTAAAGGTTATACCCTTTATATACCGGCAGATGGAATCCCATCAAATTCAGGAACGCCCACAGGTCATGATTCCCTGTCACATACCTTCCGACGCCAGCGTCCACAAGTTCGCGCGTGGCCTTGAAGACCTTGATCCCGTTGGGGCCCCTGTCAAGCAGGTCGCCTAGCAGATAAAGCTTTAATTTTATCTTTTCCAGGTCAACACCCTGGGCCCTCAACTGCTCCCGGATACTTTGCTGAGGGAATTTGCTATGCTCCAGGATGACCTTGGCCCCCACATTCTTCGATATCGCGTCAGCAATGTATTCCAGCAACAGCCTGATCTCACCGTGATAATCCGTAATAACAGCGATCTCGGGAAGATCACCGCTGCCCTTGATCGATTTTTCGCGGGCGATCGCCCCCCTCATGGCGCCTATCTCTTTAAGCCTTACGAGAAGCTTCCTGCCGGAAAACCCCTCACCCCGCTCAAAGGCCGGGCGCGCCTGCGCACGGTCATCCGTCGACGCCGCAAGATCGACCGTGACCTTGTAAGGGTTCTTTGGACGCTCGCCCCGCTCCTGCTGAGAAATATCAGAGGTGAACGTCACATCCCTGCTATGCACACCCGGGATGCCGCCCGCAAAATATTTGCGCGGGACAAACTCGTGCGTTAGAGGATCATTCTCTTCCTTGATATAGTTATAAACGCCCTGTTTGACCATGCCGAGGTAGTTGTCATAAATGACCTGGATGTCAGCCTTGTCCGCCAGATCGATCCCCCGGAGCTTGCTCCTGTCCACGTAAACCTGCCCCAGAAGGCTTTCCCGCAGGTTCTTCTTGTACCAGACCGCGAGGATCATGGCGTCGTAGATCTGACGGAGTTTGGCGAATTCTCGGCTTTCGTTGACCTCTTTCTCGATCGCAGGGATGATCACTTCCTTCATCACGCGGGAAGAAAGATCGCTCGCCTTCGCCTGGTCCCCGTCGGAGCGGCCATCAAGGCCATAACTGCCGGCCCCAAGCCCCTTCTCCAGCGCCACATAATCCTCTTCCATCAGGACCTTCAAATGGCGCCGTACGACCAAAGCGCTGTTGCCATGCTCGTAGACCACGGCATCCTGCGGCACGATCCACACCTTGTTGAACGTGTCCATGGGGATATCGGTGGTCCCCAGTTCTTCCCGCGCCCTGGCGTAAACCCTGTCCCAGAATTCCTTGCCAAGCGATTGCTTGGGATCCGTTAACGAAGACGCCACCTGCTTGAGAAGATAATCCAGGGAAAGCATGTCCTTCCCCAGAAGTGTCTTGCCAAGCGCTCCGGGAATGATCCTGTCCGGTTCATAGGGAGAAAGGTTCACCCACACCTGATCCTCCGGGATAGCCAGAGAGGCCAGGAAATACTTGGCCATCCGGGTGGATTCAACTTTCAGTTCATCGACGCTGGTTCCGGCATCGGGCGCATCCATGATAAAATCAAAACGCAGGGGATCTTCAGGATGGACCGTGATCCCTTTCATCGCAATAGCGGGAGATGCGACGCCCTGGGCCAGGCAGTGGCTGGATGGCACCAGAGAAGAAAGAAGGAAAAAAAGCGCTGTCAGCGCAAAACAACTTTTTCGCAGGATGATATTTGACATGAATTTATGGAACATTCTCCCCCAAAAGGATCCAGAAACCCAGCATGAACGGCTATGATTGATGTCAGAAAAATAACATCTTTTTCTCAAAAAATCAAGTCAACAGGGCGGGATCAAGGAAATGCGGGTGCCGCGGGAGGCTGGTAAACAGCCGAATCCGCAGAGTCCAGAAGGATAGAGACCTTATTATTCGCCACTTCAAAGAACCCGGGCGCGGAGATCTTGAACTTGATGGGGGCTCCCCCCACAGGCCTGATCTCGACATCACCCGGGATCAACGACGCGATGGTCGGGGCATGGTCCACAAGGACGCCAAAATACCCCGCCCCCCCGGGGACAGAAACATACTGGACATCCCCTTCAAAAAGGACCTTGTCCGGTGAAACAAGCGTTAACTGCAGTGCATTGGCCATGGGGCTTATTTTGCCTTAAGGGTTTTTGCTTTTTCAAGGGCTTCTTCAATGGTCCCGACCATATAGAACGCCTGTTCGGGAACATCATCGAGTTTTCCACTGATGATCATGTCAAAACCCTTGATGGTATCCTCGAGCTTGACATAGCGGCCCTTGATGCCGGTAAAGTTCTCGGCCACGAACATGGGCTGCGAAAAGAAGCGCTGGACCTTGCGGGCGCGATACACCGTAAGCTTGTCGACCTCGGCCAATTCGTCGATACCCAGGATCGAAATGATATCTCTGAGGTCCTTGTAACGCTGCAGGACGCGCTGGACCGCCAGCGCCACACGGTAATGCTCATCACCGATCGTGTTCGGGTCAAGCATGCGCGAAACCGAATCCAGCGGGTCGACCGCGGGATAAATACCAAGCTCCGCGATCTGGCGCGACAAAACGATCTTGGCGTCAAGGTGCGAAAAAACCGTCGCCGGCGCCGGGTCGGTCAGATCGTCGGCCGGAACGTAAACAGCCTGTACGGACGTGATCGAACCCTGGCGGGTCGTGGCAATACGTTCCTCAAGCTGGGCGACTTCCGCGGCAAGGGTCGGCTGATACCCGACCGCCGAAGGCATACGGCCAAGAAGGGTGGAAACTTCCGATCCGGCCTGGACAAAACGGAACACGTTGTCCAGGAACAAAAGCACGTCCTTGCGCTCGGTATCGCGAAAATATTCCGCCATCGTCAGCGCGGAGAGCCCGACACGAAAACGCGCGCCGGGCGGTTCGTTCATCTGGCCAAAGACCAGCGCGGTCTTGTCCATGACCCCTGATTCCTTGAGCTCAAGCCACAACTCGTTACCTTCCCTGGTACGCTCCCCGATCCCCCCGAAAACTGAAACGCCGCCGTGTTCGCTGGCAATGGTACGGATCAACTCCATGACGATGACCGTCTTGCCGACGCCCGCGCCGCCGAAAAGCCCGATCTTGCCACCCTTGGGCAGTGGCGCCAGGAGGTCAACGACCTTCATCCCTGTCGGAAGGATATGCGAAATGGAAAGCTGTTCCTCAAAACTCGGCGCCTCACGATGGATGGGCAGGACATTCTTGGGTTCAGGCAAAGGGCCTCCACCGTCAATTGCCTTGCCGAGGACGTTAAAAATACGCCCAAGCGTCTGCGGCCCGATGGGAACCTGGATGGGTGCCCCGGTATCCGCTGCCTTCATGCCACGGACAAGACCTTCGGTCGACGCCAGAGCGATGCAGCGCACGGTGTTGTTGCCGATCTGCTGGGCCACCTCAAGCGTAAGGTCGATGTTTTTCGCGGTATCCTGCACCCTGACAGCGCTCAGGAGATCCGGCAATTCGTCGGACTCAAAACGGATGTCAACACTCGGACCAATGATCTGTATGATCTCTCCCATCGCCATAACAACTATCCTTTCAATGCTTCGGCAGAAGAAATGATCTCAATGACTTCTTTTGTGATCATCGCCTGCCTCATTTTATTGCGAAGTAAAACAAGGTCCCCCATGAGCTCCTTGGCATTATCCTTGGCCGACTTCATGGACACCATGCGCGCAGAATGCTCGCTGACCAGTGACTCCAGCATCATAAGCCTCAAACGGTGCGACAAATAGACCGGGACTATGTCCGCGAGAATGCCGCGGGCCCCGCTCTCAATGGCAAAATTCTCGTTCCCGCCCTGCTTCTTAAACTCAAAATTCAGGAATTTTTCCGCGGTCGGCTCATGTTTCACCGGTGTCTTGAAAACAGTGTAACAAACATGCACTTCCTTGAGCAGTTGCTGGTCATAATCGGCGATCACAGCATCCAGGATATCGCGATGGAACATGGTCTGCACGCGCCCGTGGGCCCCGGGAAAGAACTTGTGGACAGGAATGCCGTTCTTGCGAAAATGCGCCTGCCCCTTGCGGCCATAAACATAGACCTTGATATCCTCGCCCTTGTGCTCTGCGATGACCTTATCGGCCTGGCGCAGCACGGCGTCCGTGTAGATACCGCAAAGGCCCGTATCGGCAGTAATGACAACCACCCCGATCGCTCCTTTGGACCTGGTCTTAAAGTACGCATGCGTCTCATCAACGCCCGCGGCAAAAAGGTGCGTGAAGAGGGTTTCCAATTTACGAAAGTACGCCCGCGCCATGGTCAACGCCACGACAACGGACTTGAACTTCGCCATCGACACCATTTCCATCGCCCGGGTCACTTTCCAAGTGCCCTCGACGGAACGGATGCGGGATTTTAACTGCCTTAATTGCTGCGACATGGATTACTGCCTCTTGAAACCGGCCTTGAATTCCTCAACAGCCTTCTTGAGAAGGTCGGCATTATCCCCCGCCAGATCGCCCGTCTCATCAATGACTTTCGCGACCTGCGGATATTTTTGCGCCATGAACTGGAAAAATTCGGTCTCAAAACGCTTGATCTCGCTAGCCGGAAGATCGTCAAGATAACCGTTCACCGCCGCAGAAATGAAAATGACCTGCTGGGCCACTTCCAAAGGAACATACTGCCCCTGCTTCAGGGCCTCGACCACGCGCTCACCGCGCGTCAGCTGGTCCTGGGTCGACTTGTCAAGCTCCGAGCCGAACTGCAAGAAGGTCACAAGTTCCCGGTACTGGGCCAGGTCAAGGCGAAGCTTGCCCGCAACCTTGCGCATGGCCTTCACCTGCGCCTTGCCGCCGACACGGGACACCGAAAGACCGACGTTGATGGCCGGACGCACACCCGAATAAAAAAGGTCGGACTCAAGATAGATCTGCCCGTCTGTGATGGAAATGACATTGGTCGGGATATAACTTGTGATATCGCCACCTTGCGTCTCGATGATGGGCAGCGCCGTCAACGACCCCGCTCCGAGCGGATCAGAAAGCTTGGCGGAACGCTCCAGGAGCCTGGAATGAAGATAGAAAACGTCACCCGGATACGCTTCACGGCCCGGCGGACGGCGCAACAAAAGCGACAGCTGGCGATACGCCTGGGCATGCTTGGAAAGGTCATCATAGACGATAAGGACATCCTTGCCCTTGTACATGAGCTCCTCACCCATGGCGCAACCCGAATACGGGGCGAGGTACTGGGACGAGGCCGCCGTGCGGGAGGACGCGCTCACGACCGTCGTGTAATCCATGGCCCCGTTCTTCTTCAGCGTTTCAACGACCGCCACGATGCTCGATATTTTCTGGCCGATAGCCACATAAATGCAATAAACGTCCTTGCCCTTCTGGTTGATGATCGTGTCGATCGCCACCGCCGTCTTGCCGGTCTGGCGGTCGCCGATGATCAGCTCACGCTGGCCGCGGCCGATGGGGATCATGGCGTCAATGGCCTTGATGCCCGTCTGAAGGGGCCGATTGATCGGCTGGCGAGAGACTACGTCCGGCGCGATGAATTCGACGGGCCGATAACGGTCCGTCAGGATGGGGCCTTTGCCATCAATGGGCGTACCCAGGGCGTTGACGACGCGGCCCTTGAGCGCCTCGCCGACAGGGACCTGGACGATCTTGCCGGTACGCTTGACCGTGTCACCTTCCTTGATGTCGCGGTCAGGATTGTCTTTACCAAAAATAATGACACCGACGCTGTCCTCTTCAAGGTTCACCGCCATGCCAAGGACGTTGTTGGGGAATTCGATGACCTCACCGGCCATGACATCGTCCAGGCCATAGACGCGTGCGATGGCATCGCCCACCTGGATGACCGTGCCGATGGATTCCGTCTTGAGGTGCGTCTTGAAATTTTCGAGTTCGGACTTGATGATCGAAGAGATCTCTTCGGGTCTCAGGATACTCATGCGCCCACCTTCGTTTGAAGCAACTGTTTTTTAAGTTGTAAAAGCCTGTTACGGACAGACCCGTCTATCATCGTGTTCCCGACGAATATCTGGACGCCGCCCAGAAGGGCCGGGTCAAGTTCCAGATAAAGCTTGGATTGCCTGCGGGCGAATATTTCGACCTGCGCCTTGATCCGTCCGACGACATCAAGGTCCAACGGCATCGATGTCCGCAGGACAACATTCACCACATTACCGTGGGAATACACAATACGGATGTACTTCATGATCTCATCAAGGGCCGCGATACGCCCCTTGACGATGAGAAATTTGATGAACGTGCGCGTTTCTTCCGCGAGAATGTCGGCCAGGACCTTGTCAAGGAGCGCGGCTTTCTTGCTCCTGGGTATCCCCGGCGCAAAAAGAAAATGCTGCAGCTCAGGCGTCTGGCGGATCAATGCTCCGAGGTCTTTCATGTCCTCAGCGCACCGCTGCGGGCCGATCTTTGGCCCGGCGAATTCCATGTACGCGTCAGCGTACCTTTTTGCAACAAGGCTATCTCGCATTCGTCTTCTCAAGTTCGCCCAGGAGAGCTTCAACAAGTTTCCTGTCATTGTCCGAGGTAAGTTTTTCCTGCATCATATGCTCCGTCGCCTTGATGACCATGTCGACGATGTCCCCTTTGAACGCATCACGCGCACGCAGCAATTCGTAGCGCAGTTCGGTACGGGCATCATTGATGATCTGATCGGCTTCGAGGCGCGCCTTGTCCTTCATCTCGCGGGTTTTCTGTTCTCCCGCCAGTTCCACATCCTTGAGCCTTTTCTGGGCTGTCTGTTCAATATTAGCGAGCGCCCGCTCGATCTCGAGGCGCATGCTGACCGCTTCAGCCTTCATATTCTCGATGGCCTTCATCTGCTCGTCGATCTTCTGCTGGCGCGCCTCAAGGATATTGAAGACAGGCTTCCAGAGGAACTTCTTCAGGACCGCGAGGACGATAAAAAAGCACACCATCTGGGCGAGGATCAACTTGAAATTCAACAGCTTGAAAAGTTCCATACGCACCCCTTACATTAAAGATACAGCTACCGTGGCCCATCCCTTCACCGGGAAAAGCCGCCCCGCTTCGCGGCCGGAGCATCCTCTGTTCAGATCTTGCCGATCAAGGGGAAGATCATGAAGCCAAGAACATAAAAAATGATCGTTTCAATGACCGCGCAACCCAGGAGCATGAGTGTCATGATCTTACCCGTGGCATCCGGCTGACGACCGAGCGCCTGCAACGCGCTTGCAACGGCATTGCCCAACCCCGTGCCAACACCAAGGGCGGCAAGGCCAAGAGAGATCGGTAAACCTAAAGCTAAAGCTGCGTGAGAATCCATTGCGTCCTCCTATTGTTAGTGAGACTCTTCATGTTTCATGATCAAAGAAAAATACACCAGGGACAAAATACTGAAAACCGCGGCCTGGATCGTCGATGTCAGCAGGACCAGGAAAAAATTCGGCAGAAGCCAAAGGAAACCGTCTTTAAGCCCCCAGCTGGCAAAGAGCGCCAGGATCATGTCATCCCCGTAAATATTGCTCCTTAAACGCAGGGAGAGGCTGAGCGGACGTATGATCTCACTGACAACATGGACCGAGAACATGAAGATCGGCATGATCAGCGTAAAGGCCATGATCCCGCGGGGCTGCCCCATGAGGTGATCAAAGTAACCCAGGAACCCCAGCTCCTTGAACGCTGTGTATTGAACGTAAAAGAACACAATAAGAGAAAGGCCCATGGTCGTGGACCATTCCGCGTTCGGGGATTTCAGGAATGGGATAAGGCCGATATAATTCATCGCGAGGATATAAATGAAAAGGGTCCCGATGAAAGCCGTATATTTACGCCCGCCAGGCCCGAGGACGGAACAAACAAAATCATCGACAAAAACTACAAGGAACTCCGCCGCGCTCTGCAGCCGCCCCGGTACAAGCGCGCGATTACGGGTGGCAAAATAAGCAACAACACCCAGCAGAACGATCACGAACACGGAATAAATGGTGCTTTCCCAGAAATGAAGGAAATGCCCAAAGGCATTATGGTTCATTTCGGCCATAAGGCCGATAATGTTCGGAAATTCTGGAGCTGCAGTAGTTTGGGCTGGTTCAGTCATGTCGACATGTTTAAATTTTTGTTAATATAACACAAATGAAAGGGCTGTCAATCGACAATAAAAAAAAGAAGATAAGAAATACGGGGCCGTGAAATACCGGCCCCGTATGGTAAACCCGCTGAAGGCCAAACCTTAGCCTATCGCAACCCCTCCGCGCTCTTCTGTACGGATACGGATCGTCTGTTCCAAAGGCAGCACGAAGATCTTGCCGTCCCCTGTTTCACCGGTCTTCGCACCTTTGACGATAGCCTTGATGGCAAGCTCGACAAAGTTCTCGTTGACCGCGATCTCAAGACGGACCTTGCGCAGAAGGTTCCCCATCTCTTTGGCGCCGCGATAGATCTCGGTAACACCCTTCTGACGGCCATGCCCCAGCACTTCACTGACCGTCATCAGGTTGATCTCGGCTTTGTACAACTCGTCCCGGACATCATCAAGCTTGCCCGGCTGTATGATCGCAATGATCATTTTCATGGAAAACTCCTTTCTAATTTTATATTTGCATTACTCTAACATTGTGTACGCGCGCTCATGATGCTCGGTAAGGTCAAGACCCACATCCTCGTCTTTGGTGGTGACCCTCATGCCCATGACAAGATCGACCGCCTTGTACAGGATCGCTGTCACAATACCTGAATAGATCAGGGTGACCGCGACAGCCTTGACCTGGATCATGAACTGCGCCGGATTACCATAGAACCAGCCGTCATTGCCGGCTGAATTCACGAGCTTGGTGGCAAAAAGCCCCGTGGCCAACGCGCCCCAGATCCCGCCGATGCAATGGACGCCGAACGCGTCAAGCGCGTCATCATAACCAAGCTTCGGCTTGATGATCGCCGCAGCAATATAGCAGAACACGCTCACCAGAAGACCGATGACCAGCGCTCCGGTTACATTCACGAACCCGGCCGCAGGTGTGATCGCGACAAGCCCTGCCACAGCACCTGAGCAGATACCGAACAATGTCGGCTTGCCGTTACGGAACCACTCAATGAACGCCCAGCTCAACCCCGCCGCCGCCGCCGTATTGGTCACGACGAACGCATTCGTCGCAAGCCCATTGGCCGCGAGCGCAGAACCGGCATTGAACCCGAACCAACCGAACCACAAGAGAGCCGTACCCAGTGCCACAAACGGAAGATTGTGCGGCGACGGGATATGTTTATCGGCATTCTTGCGCGGCCCGATCATCAGCGCGGTGACCAGCGCCGCGATACCGGCATTGATGTGCACGACCGTACCACCGGCAAAGTCAAGCGCTCCAAGATTACGAAGGAAGCCGCCCATGCCCCATACCCAATGGCAAACCGGCGCGTAAACCAGCGTCAGCCAAAGGCCCATGAAAACAACAAAAGATGAGAACTTCATCCTTTCTGCAAAGGCACCAAGGATCAGCGCCGGCGTGATGACCGCGAACATGGCCTGGAAGATCATGAAAGCCTGATGCGGAATTGTAGCCGAATAATCATTATATGGATCAACACTTACCCCATTCAAGAAAGACCACTGAAAACCTCCCCAAAAACCTGTACCAGGTGCGAACGCCAAGCTGTAGCCGTAAACCACCCACAGCACGCTCACGAGGCACAAAACAAAGAAACACTGCATTAAAATACTTAACACGTTCTTTCTGCGGACCATCCCTCCGTAGAAGAAAGCCAACCCCGGTGTCATGAGCATGACAAGGGCGGTCGAAACCAGAACCCAAGCTGTATCTCCTGCATTCATTAGACAACTCCTGTTTTATTAATGTTAAACGTTTGATAATATCGAATGGGAGGCGCGTTACCGGCACAAAAAATAAGCGCCTCCAATTCACCTGTGAATTGAAGACGCCTTTGTCTTCAGCCCTTTCAAGGGCCGTCCCTAGCGGGACTCTGTAAAGCTTCTACACTTTATCTTAACGGACATCCATCGCCCGTTTATTTCACGGCCTGTTCGGCCGTGCTAGGACCCATTGATAAGGGGTCCACTGAGTTGATTTAACTATACACTTCATCCCAAAAGAAATCAAGAAAATATTTCAAAAAATTCTCCGTCGGAAATCGATGGTTTATAGAAAATATTTTTCGATCTTTTCCTTATGTGTTGCGGAATTGGCCCGAACATCTTATAATGCACCATATTCTATAATGAAAAACCATCCGGAAAAGATATCCTTATGTTCACTTCGGAATTACTGCTGATCATCCCCCTGGTCATCGTCCTCAGCGTGCTGGGGCTTTCGTTCGTTTTCCTGCCAACGATCGTAGCTATTATACGCAAACACCGCCAAGTCGTGCCGATCCTCATCCTGAACATACTCCTCTGGTGGACCTTCATCGCCTGGGCCATAGCCCTGGCCTGGGCGTTCGTGAAAGAAAACCCCCCTCCCGCACCGCCGCAGGAGACTCCTGCAAAATAAAGAAAGAGGGACGCTCATTTGCCTTATCCCTTGATAACGCACCCCAGGCCTTTCCCGGCCCCCGCCGGAAAAGGGCGTACCAATTGACTGAGCGTCCCCCTCATAATATCAACTCTCTTTACGATAATGTTCCATCACCTTGTCAGAAAGGTCCTGGTAAACGGCGACCGAACGGCAAACAACCTGGTCATACCAGCGGTTATCCTTACCCTGTTCCTGCGGCATAGAAACGAAAAACCCTTTCTTGCCTTCCAGAAGACGGACACCCCGGATCACAAGAGCATCATTCACAGCCACATCCGCAAACGCTTTCAAATTCCCCGCATCCGGCAACCGATACATTTTCTCTACATGGAACGTTAACGACATACTTCCTCCTTAATTTGATGTTACCTTCAAGAAATTGAACATTTGACAATTTATTTAACTAAACTTACCATCAATTAGTCTTTTTGTCAATAATATGTTTGTTGATTAATCAATTTTATGCCGATTAAAAAAACATTGGTTTGCTAATTGATATTTTTTCAACTTATGGTAATATGACAATATATTAAAGGAGGCGTTATGCAGCAATTAGGCTCTCACATCCAGGAGATCAGAAAACTTCGGCGGATATCTCTGACCGAACTGGCCAAGACCAGCGGCGTTCAGATCGCCACACTGTCGCGCATTGAGAACGGCAAAATGACCGGGACTTTAGCCTCGCACCTCAGCATTGCCAAAGCCCTTGGCGTCGACATCACTGAACTTTACCAGGGCTTGCGGGAAAAAACCCCCGACCCCATCAAGGCCAACACCCCCCTTGAATCCATCTCCACAACGAACGACAAGGTTTCCTGCGAAATATTGGTCCGCCAGGCATCGACCAGAAAAATGCTTCCGACCATCCTCAAGATCGAAGGAAAAGGCACGACTTCCCAGGAACAGCGTGAAGCCTTATCCGAACGTTTCGTGTTCGTCCTCGAAGGGACGGTCATCCTCAAGGTCAAAGACCAGGCGATCCGCTTGGAGAAGAACTCCTCGCTCTACTTTAACGCCTCCATGCCTCACGTCATTGAAAATCCCAACAGCCAGACAGCAAAATTGCTTTCGGTCTTGACGCCGGTGTCCTTATGAGCCCCATCCTGATCTTTGCCGGGGATGAAACCACCCGTGAAAAATTGAAATCCGCACTGGCCTGCCACCTGCCGTTGATCGTCACGGAAGACCGCGCCCAGTGCCTGGAAGCTGTCGGGCAAAAGATCCCGATCCACATGGCTTTTATAGGCGTATGCGACGTTGAAGACACCGCTGAACTGGATATTTTTGAGAAGATCGCTGCGTTAAAGCCGGGATTGAAAATGATCGCGATCGGGGATCAACACAGTGAAGACGCGGCCGTGGAAGCCGTCGAACGCGGAGCTGCGGGGTACATGCTGCTGCCGCTTAAAGACGCTGAGATCCTGACGGCGGCGCGCTGACCACTTCAGACACTGAGCCACCCTCTTCCTTGACGACAGAAAGGAATTCCGCGAACCATTCCTTTTTTACCCCTTCAGCCTTCTGAAGCTTGTCAAAATCAGAACGGAACATGGCATAGACGCGGGCATAACTGCCGGTAACGATCCGCGTAAGGTCTGCGGGGGTTATATCGGAGCGGTCCGGATCAAATACAAGCGCCGTGCCATTCCAGAACAACGTCAGGTGACGATTTGCCGTGAACAACGGTAAAGACCTGGCAGGCCGGCCGTTGACAAGCTCTTGAGCCCCGAACGTTACCTTATAAGTACCCGTTAGAACACCGTTGGCATAATCAAAAGTCCCCGTGACATCAAAATCGAGCAGTCCGAGGCCCCTGCGTGACGCTTCGTTCGGAACTGCCAGGACAAGGTTCACGGACTTCCCGTCAAAATGATAGACCTGCATGAACCGGGTGCTGTAACCATCCCCCATGCCCGCGAGGCTGACAACGCTGGCAAAACCATTGTCCAGCAATTTGAAGACTGGCTCTCCCTTTTTATTGTCAAAGACGTCAATACGCCCGAAATAGGACCATGTCTTGGGCTCATACTTGAAAAGAAGATACTGGTAATCCGGGAACCGCTGGCTTGAACTGGACACCTGAAGCGCCCTGTATTCACCCAGTTCATATTCCTTAACAACAGGATACGGCAGGATGCAGGAGCTGTAATTGACAAAACCGCAACCAAAAAGATACTCATCACGCAGTGCGATATGATGACGCTCCCTGCCTGAAAAACCGGCACCGATATCAAGCTTTTTCCAAAGCTTGCCGATACGCACGCCGGGATAATAATAGTCCTCCCGGTTGGAAGCGGCGCTGTTAAAAAGAGCTTTCTGGGCTGGCTGAAAATAAGCATCCGTGGAAGCAAAGAATTTTTCCACATCAAGGAAGGAGACAGTTTTCGGGATAAAAAGAAGGGCGAGCGCTATAACGATGAGCACAGAAGGAACGAACTTGAGGAACTGATTTCTCATAGATTCTCCGCTGACCTGTTGACCATGCTGAACATTACATTAAATTTAACCGACATGCCGGCGCGTTTCAAGGCATTTTTTACATCATCCCCGGATCATGATCACTTTTGATCCTGGAACGACTGCCCCTGCCAAAGCCCCCTGCCGGCTTTACGCGCCTCACGAAAAAATTTCCTAAACTCATCCGCGTGGCGAACATTCGGCGGAATGGTCATAGGATAGGCGTAACCTTGCCTAATGATATCTTCATTGATAAAAAGATCGTCATCCACCCGATAAACATAAGCCAGTAGACGTCCGTATTTATCGCGCTTTTCAATGTCAAATTCAAGGCGCACGCGACGGCCCCGCAGCAGTGATCTCGTATATTCCGCGGCGACATGCCCCATCCGGAGGATATCCCTGACATCCTGGCCGGATCGGGCTGCGTCACGCAAAAGTTTTTTATTCTCGCTCGATTCAGGGGTGTCTATGCCCAGGAACCGGACCCTTTCGCCGTTGGCCAGCTTGATCGTATCACCGTCATAAATATAACTGACAGCGATATTCGCGTATTCTTTCGGGTCACTCACTGGTCCATAGGCCACGCCGGCAGCCGGATGACCATGGCCGCGGGAAAGAAAATATGCCGCGAAAAAAAAAGACAACAGGAATACCACACAAAAGACCAGCGGGACAACCGTCCTTGGAAAAAAGATCTGCCGTGACACGATCAATCCTCATCCTTGAGTTTTACAAATTCGGATGAAGGATAATAAAACGCGAGGATCTGCCGGTAATTGTAATGCTTGAGCGCCATCCCAAAGGCTCCCCACTGGCACATCCCGACGCCATGGCCCCAGCCATAACCGACAAAATCCACGTACCATCCTTTCATGATAATTTCATACTTGTTGCTCCTTAAAATATTCGGGCCGATGATGTCACGAAAGACCTTGCCCTCAATAATGTCTTCTTTGCCGTCACGTGCCAGTATCCTGAGTTTTCTGACACGGCCGCTTTTGTTGCGTTCGGTGACCTGGATATCTTTAATCAGCCCAAGCTGATACCCCCGGGCGTTCAAGGCGTCCTGGATATCCTTAAGACGAAAATCCTGCTTCCACTTGTAATGAGGGGAGTCCTCCGAAAAAGGGGACAGAACACCCCCTTTGAGAGGAGGAAGATCAATGCCCCACAACTCAGCCGCATCTTCCGTCACCCCCCCGGAGTTGGCATGAAAGAAGGTGGGAAAGACCACGCCCTGATACATCAGGATCTCGCCTTTTGTACGATGAACGGCAAGATTGGTGCGGTAACGCTCCGCGCCCCGGCCGCCGTAGACCTGGGAATAGATATCATTGGTCACGTCATAATCGCGGGCCGCGAACTTTTGCATGGAATACAGCGCGAACGTGCGTGTGGCGACAGCCTGGGCCTTGATCGCATCCAGAGGCCACGTGTCGGATATCTCATGATAAAGGACGCCGCAAATATACTGCTCTAGGTCAACGGAATTAACGACCGTAAAGTTCACACCAGCGTTATTGATGACAATGACACTGCCCCGAAAACGTCCGGCATTGATACTGACCAAGGCTTCCCGGCGTGGGGTGATGATGAGGCGTGCGGCGTCAAAAACACGGGTGCCGATAGCTGTCTTGCCTTTATCGAGGGAAACAAGCGAAGGGTGCAGGTAGTTTTCTGTGGCGATGACCTTGCCGGTATTGTAATCAAGCACATCATAGCGGCCATGTACCGCCATGGTGAAATGATCTTCTTCGCGCAGGACCGCCACACGGATAAGGCGCGGCTTGGCGGTCACGATATCATCCGCGAGAAAAAAGACACACAGGAACAGGAAAGCCCCGCGCAGGAATACAGGGATCTTCACAGAAGCTTCCTTGCTTTATCCGTGATCTCGCGTCCGCGGGACGTGCGGCGCAGGAATCCTGTCTTTAACAGATACGGCTCCACGACATCCACGATCGTGTCGGGTTCTTCATTCAACGTCGCGGCAAGCGCCTCGATCCCGACAGGGCCTCCCCCGTACTGCTGGGCGATGACGGCCAATATCTTGCGGTCCAGGCGGTCAAGCCCATCAGCATCGATATGCAGTTGCTGCATGGCCGCCTCGACGACAGGAAGGCGGACCCGTGCCCCTCCCGTCTTGACCTGGGCATAATCGCGCACGCGCTTGAGCAGACGGTTGGCCACGCGGGGCGTCCCACGCGAGCGGCGTGCCACTTCGAGGGCCGCCTCCTGATCAATGTCAACGTTGAGCTTTTGGGAGGAACGGATGATGATCTCGGCAAGGTCGGAGGGCTCATAAAAATCAAGGTGATAAAAAATACCGAAACGGTCCCTCAACGGCGAGGCAAGAAGCCCGCTGCGCGTGGTCGCACCGATCAGCGTGAACGGTTTCAGGGTAAAATTGATGGTCCTTGCGTAAGGCCCCTTGTCGACAATAAAATCGATCTTGAAGCTCTCCATGGCCGGATACAGGAATTCTTCGACGGTCTTGGAGAGACGGTGGACCTCGTCTATAAAGAGAATGTCGCCCTTTTCAAGGTTGGTCAGGATGCCGATAAAATCACCGGCCCGTTCAATGGCCGGGCCAGACGTGACCGTGATCTTGGCGTGCATCTCGCGGGCGATGATATGGGCCAGGGATGTTTTTCCCAGGCCCGGCGGGCCTGAAAAAAGCATGTGCTCCAGGGGTTCGGCACGCTGATGCGCCGCCTGGATGGCGATCCTGATGTTAGCGATCAATTCTTTCTGACCGACGAAATCAGTGAGCTTTTCAGGACGCAGCGACAGGCTTGTGACCCTGTCCTCTTCCGTCTCCTGGGCATTGAGGGCAACGCGCTTGAGCTCTTCCATCACGCCACCGGTTGGGGATGGACTACAATATCTTCCGATTCACGGATAAGCTCGATCTCCGCAAAATGACGCTTCTGAGCGATAACAACTTCTTTCATTTTGCAAAGTTCAAGGACCGCCATGAACGTGACGATCAATTCCATTTTATCCCGGGTCTTGCCAAAAAGTTCCTGCAGCGACAAACGGGACCTCCCCTGAAGGAAATGAAGGATCTCGTGGATCTTTTCCTCGAGCGTGTACTCCTCACGCGCCACATCATACGAGGCCCGCTCCGGTTTCTCGGCCATGGCCTTGGTAAGCGCGGTGATCAGGTCAAACAGGTTAGCCTCGAAATAAACCTCTTTGGCGTCTTCCTTCAGCTCGGCGAGGGCCTGTTCATCGAGGTTCCTGGCAAAAAGGTCCTGGCGCTGTTCCGCCTTCGCCCTCAAAAGCTCTGCCGCCTCCTTGATGCGCTGGTACTCTTCGAGGCGCCGCACAAGGTCGGCGCGGGGGTCCTCAACAGGTTCTGTCTCGTTCGGGTCCGCCGGCAGCAGCATTTTCGACTTGATCTGCAGGAGTGTCGCGGCC
>CAIOTT010000055.1 GCA_903861305.1 Candidatus Omnitrophota bacterium
ATGACAATCGGGGGTTTTTCTTTTGTGACTGCCAGAGACCTGTTGAGATCTGTGGGACATGGAACCGTTACATTTTGGACACCAATTTTTTGACGAAGGGATGTAGGCATATGCATAATCATATGGAAATGTTGAACTTGATAAGAGTTGGTGAGTGGAAGCAACTCGACGTTTGACCTTATTTGACATTCTTTAACAAAGTTTACAAGAAGTTAACTTCTTTGCAGTTTCCTTTTTACAGGTAGGCTCTATATTTTAAAAGCCTGATTTTATCTGAAAAGAGGAATGTGACATGTTGAGTAAATGTTTTTCTGCGGAATTATTTTCGTCACGTCTTATAGCCGGGAGCATCGTGACGAGTTTCTTGATTTCTTTGGTAGTGCCGCCGCTGGTCATGGCGCAAACGCTTGTTCTTCCTATTCCTGGAATGATGGTGACCCAAAGTCCGGCGTACATACCGGTCATGACGCGCGGGCTTAAGGTCCATCCTGAAAATCCCCTTCTGTTTGATTTTATCGTGGATGTTGGTGATTCCGGTCTCTCCGTCGAAGGACATCAGTTCAAGGCCGAGTCCGAAAAACTTATCAAATATTTCCTCGCCTCGCTTACGGTCAAGGAAGACGACCAGTGGGTGAACCTGTCTCCCTGTGAAAAAGACCGCATGATCCCTCAAAACCTGGGGAAAACCGAACTGGGCCGCGACATGCTGGCGCAGGACTATATTCTCAAGCAGTTGACGGCTTCGCTGATTTATCCCGAGGAAGAGCTGGGCAAGGAATTCTGGGCCAAGGTGTATGAAAAAGCTCAGGCGCAGTTCGGCAGCATTGATGTGCCGGTGGATACGTTCAACAAGGTGTGGATCACGGCCGACAAGGCACGCGTCCTGGAACGAAATAACACGGCCTATGTGGTCGGCGCGCATTTGAAGGTCATGTTGGAATCGGATTACGAAGCTATGTCCCGCCAGAAGGACATGGCGAAGTCCCCGGCACCTGCCGGGGGCATGGCAGCGTTGTCGAAGGAACCCTCCCCTTTGTGGGGAGGGAATGGGAGGGGGGCGCAAGAACTGACCAAACAGGTCATGCGCGAGGTCATTATTCCTCAGATTGAGAAAGAAGTGAACGAAGGCAAGAATTTCAGCCAATTGCGCCAGATATTCTACGCCATGATCCTTTCTACCTGGTACAAGCGTGCCCTGAAGAACTCCCTTTTGAACCATGTCTACAGCAACAAGTCCAAGACCAACGGCGTCGAGAACGATGACCCGGCGGTGAAGGAAAAGATCTACGTCCGGTACCTGGAAGCTTATCGCAAGGGCGTGTTCAACTATGTCAAGGAAGAGACTAACGCGGCGGGCGAAACTATTCCGCGCAAGTATTTCTCAGGTGGTATTGCCAGGAACCTTGGGTTGAAAGATCATGCGATGGAAGTGGTGGGTAATGTGGCGGCAGGGGATTCTTTTGAATTGAAGACCGCTGCTTTGGTTGACGCTTCGTTCATCGATGCCTCGGCGGCCACGAGTGATAATTTAACAGGCAGAAAGATGCGGAGGGTGCCACCCCGCAAGCTTTCGATGAAAGACGGCATGAAGTCGCAAGATGCGGGCATGTCAAAGCAAACGTTGACAAAAACGGTTATAAAATTGATCGATCTATCGGTGAATTATTTGATCAATTGCCTTGAAGTCATTAATAAAAGTGTGACGTCAGGTCGTGTTCAAGTTGCTGATAAAAGAGATGTTACGAAAGTGGCAGCGTTGCCAAAAGATGGATCAGTCGGTCCGCGGGCAAAAAGTAAAGAAGAACTGTTGCTTGATCCAACGACGCCGCTCAAGAAAGTCATGTCCAAGGTGCGCCTTGCTTTCGCCAAAGAAGATATGACACCGCAAAAGATCCAGGAGCTTGCCGTTCAGATAAAGATCTATACGCATCAGAAAAGTAATTTTTGGGATATGAGATCTTCGGCAGGGATTATTGAATACTTTTTAAATTACGGTATTTATGTGTTTGAAAAGTTCAAGGATGGACATAAAGACGATCAGGCGAGGTGTATCGCCCTTTTTCTGAAGGAATTAAGCAATGGCGCTGTCTATGAAAAGGCTGACCATCTTGTTGGACTGGAAGATCACGAGGGAGAGGATCGTATCAAAGAAGTATCCTGGAATGTCTGGGGAGAGATGGCCAGGTCCGGAACGACAATTCGCCCGCCCAATATCGATCCAGCGGAAGACCTCAAACGCGATACTAACGCCGTTGACGGCGGCATTGACTTCAATGGCAAGAACCTGACGCTGGATGTGGCGCGCGATGGTAATGGCTCTGAGACGAAATTCGACCCGGCTATGGTCGCGCATTTCGAAGGCGGCGATTTCACGGGGTTCGTCCCGATCATTTTGAAGGTTACGCCGCTGGGTAACATTGGCTTATCGCCGGGACTGGGAGGCTGATCATGCGCTGCCGCGGCGTTTGTATAATAACAGCTTTCTTCTTCACAATATCCCAACTGGCATTCCTTCCGGCCAGGGGAGAGGCCGCGGTTTACACACCGCCTCAAATAGGCTTTCTGACCCCAACGGCGCCCTCCCGGGATATCCTTCTCCACGGTCTTGAATTGGCCCCGGACACGACCCGCAGGATGAAATTCATGTTCAGGACTGGCGAGAAAGAGCTTTTGCCGGCCGATGCCATGCGGCAGATAAAATATTTTTTGACCGCGCTGACCATTCCCGAGAATGACCTGTGGGTCAATTTGTCGCCGTTTGAAGCGGACCGTATCATTTCCTATCCCTTCGGAGTGACGGATATGGGGCGAGGCTTTCTGGAGCAGGATTATATTTTAAAACAGTTTTGCGCCTCATTGCTTCACCCGGAAAGCGTCAGTGGCAGGGAATTCTGGGCACGGCTCCGCCAGGCCGGGCTTGAATCTGCGGCTTTGGACAATAATGGCCAGTTCAAATTTATCGACAAGGTCTGGATCACGCCGAGAGATGCTGTTGTGAAACAGGATCATGGCAGGGTTTATATCCGCAAAAGCCGTCTGCAGGTCATGTTCCGGGAAGATCCCGGAGTTGTTGCCGTTTCATCCGAAAAGATCTCCGGGATCATCAGGGAAGTCCTCTTGCCATATATTGACAGGGAGGTCAACGAAGGAAAGCTTTTTATAACGTTGCGTCAGATGTACGCGGCGATGATCCTCGCGGAATGGTTCAAGCGTTACGTTGCCGGAAAGTCTGTATGGCGGCAGGCTTTCATTGGCCAGAAGAAGGTGGGCGGACTTGATATTGATGACCCTGCTGTTCCCGTAAAGGTTTTCGGCAATTATTTAAGAGCGGTTGAAACAGGGGTTTTTAATTATGTCCATGAAGACGTGGATCCGGGGACCGGAGAAGTCATTCCACGGAAATATTTTGCCGGTGGGATCTCGGCCGGTTCAGGCCCGTCCAGCCTGAGGCATATCTTGCGTGTCGAGGACAATGATCTGCCTTCCGACTTCGCGGAAAAATCTCCTGACAAGGACACGGAGATACCGGTGTGGATGCAGGATATCCCGCCGAGGCCTGTGGATGTCAATAGTCAGTTGAAAGACCAGGTCAGGAAAGGCCTTGTCTGCCGGGTTACGCGCAAGGCGGACGGATTTGTTTTTAAACCGGAAGTTCCCTATGGCATAGAACCTGACCTTATCAGGGTGTATTCCATGACCGCGAAAACATTCGTGCTGCAAAAGCAATACGCGGCGTACCTTGAGGCGGCGCGCGCACGCCAGACACTTTTGGATGTCCTGCAACACCATGCGGAAGCGTTCAGGGATTATACGGCTTCCCGGAAGGAGGCGCTTGTACGTATTGCTTCGGAGATTGACCTGTACCTTGTGAACGGAAGTTTCGCCCTGTACCACGACGGACCTTTAACCCATATCCGCTGGGGCACGTATCGTCAAGACAATGATCTTTCCTATTCCGGCATCTGGCTTGGTGAGCGCGTGTTGTCGGCGTTGGATCAGGATGAATTTGCCACGTTCCTGTTGTTGGAAGCGCGCAATTTCCTGGATGGGAACAATGAAAAGATGGAAGCCCATCCTTTGTACAGGAAGATCGCGGCATTGTCAGGATCTTCAGGGGAAACAATACCGCTCAGGGAAGGGCAGATTCAGGCCCTGACATCGTTGCGTCAAAGGCCGGAAAACAGTCCTAGTAACAGCGCATTTTTTATTAACAGCACCCTGCCTCAGGAACGCCAGCTTTACAAGGAATCTCTGGCGGCTCGTTTTGCCGATACGGATTTGACAGTGAATGAAAGAATGAAGGTCGTTAACGCGTTGGCGAGGATATCTGATGAAGCGCTGCGCCTGCGCCGTGAAAGCTGGCCTTTCCTGGAGGCACAGAAGATATCCCGACAGGAGGATATTGACGCTGTTGCCATGGCCAGAAATCTTCTTGCGGAAAATAAAAAATACGCGTTGTTGCAAAATGAGGATCACGAACCACTTTTTACCAGGGACGAGATCGAGTCATTATTGTTCAAGAAGCTGATCCCGTATGCCTGGGTTGATCTTCTTCATCATCAAGGTGCTTCCACAAAAAGCATTTTGTTCCTTTGCCAGCACAGTGATGACCCCCTTGGCCAATGGGAAAAAATATGCGCCTCCAGGGCAGTGTACGAGAAAGACAGCGTTCCGCCGCCCTGGGCGCTTCTTCTGTCTTTTTCGGGGAAGAAGGTCATGAGCCTGTGGGAAAATAATTTAAAAAATGATCGTGAAGAGCTGGTTAATCGCGGAGTTGACCGGTTGTGGGCAACTTATCTGGTCCTGACCCACCCAGGCAATGCTGTGCGTTACTGGAACGATCATATTGAACCCAAGAAAATAGAAATCGAAAAGCAACGCAAATTGAACGGTGCGTGGGCAACTTATTATGCCGTGTTTGACGATGAAAGTTTGAAGCATGCAGACGACAGCCGTAATTCTCCTTTCGTGTTCTTTACGGGGTCTGATTTCCTTGATCTGCAAGTTCCGGATCAGTCTCTTTTGCAGGATGAGGGGTTGGCGATGGGGCTTGATCTTCCGCAAGACGGAAAGACGCAATGGGAGGAACAGATACAGCACTGGCAGCGCGCCTTGATGGAGAAGGGTTTCGAAGAGCCGCTTCTGACATATTTGCTGCGCGCTTATCAGAACCCTATGGAAAAGGCTGTCAAGATCGAGAAGTTGGCCATGCTGATCCAGGGGGTTGATCCTCAGGTCAAATGGCAGGAAGCGTTGTTGAAAGCTTTTAAGCTTTTTCATCCGAGGTCTTATGCGGACAAACAGGAGGCGCATGGTTCAGGCGATATTATCAAGCATCTTCTGTTCGGGCGTGGCAAGCGGGGACACAGGAATTATTATCAGGGATATATTTTTGCTTCAAAGATGGAACGCGACACGGCCATTATCCTGCAGTATTTCGGATTGATCGGGGATATTCAGATGGGAAAGAACTGGCAGGTGCCGATGGATAAGCTTTGCGTCGATTTCAAGTTCGAATACAAGGGCCGGCAGATCATCATGGAGCCTCACAAGGAGCCGCAAGGCCAGTTGTATCCGGTCTATCGTACGGATATCGAACATATCCTGGGGCATGATCCATGGATCTGGAAGAATTTGTTTGTTGATCCGAACATGAAGTCGTTGAAATTTCGATCTGACTTTTTGTCCAGGGTGGATCAGCTGCCTATGGCTGACCAAAGGAAAGAGATCCTAAGAAATCTCTGGCAGATCAATATGGGCCGGACGATCTCTTCTTACGCAGTTGACCGTGAAAACACCATACGCCAGTCTGGATACACGAGTTTTTCTTTGTTTGCCTTTGAGTCAACACATGAACTCTACCGTGTCCTTCAAGATTTCTTTCATATCACGGTTACTCCAAATGACAGAAAACAAATTTCTCTGCTTATAGACGAAGCGAATTCCAGGAGTGATTTTCATATTGTCAACAGCCTGTTGATGTACTGGACCGGCATGAGCAATTTACAAAAAGCGCTTGAGGGCGAGGGCGTTTTGAAGATGAGAGCGCAGGATGTTGCCGGAAGAGCGGGTGGATCGGAGAACGGCGGGATCGATTTCAATCAGAAATACCTGGATTTGAGAACTGAGCCTGGAGAAGAAGTTTCCGACAGCTTCCTGGGGCCATATCCTGTTGTTTCGAACAGGGGACTGGATGGTTTCAAGCCCGTTATCCTTCATGCCAACGCGCGCATGATCGATGTCAGTTTGTGAATGTGCCCGAGATCCCTGGTTGTTGTATGACAGCTGGATGTATTTGACGTTGAATGGATTGAGTGGTTGGGGCACCGGCGGGCAAAGCGCTCAGCATTTGATCAAGAACGTATTTGAGGTTTTTTACTTCCTCCCGCAGGCCCGGCACATCCTGGGTGTTGGCTTGCGCTTTGAGGCTGTTCAGTTGCTCATTGATATCGTCATATTGTTTGTTCAGGTCAGTAATTGAATTTCTCGCGCCATCTGTTTTCTCTTCAACCTTGAGCAAGGTTGTCACGTAATCTTTTTGCCAGTCGTTCATGACTTTTTTCAGCGAGCTTGTTTCTTCGCGTGTTGTTCTCAAGTCGTCATTGGTAGTTGAAAGCTCCTGCGTGGTTTTGTCAACCTGATTTTTCTGTGAAATCAGCAGTGATTTTTGCTCGCTGATCTGTTGTTTCAGGGCTTCGAAATCAGCGCGCAGAGCGCGGGTCTGTTCGTTCTGATCGAGCAGTTTCATGTTGGCGGTCTCAAGGTCGTTGCGTTGCTGGTTGCAGGAAAAGTATAGGAAGAGGAGCATCGACACGGCCGCTATCGCAAGGATCCAGAGTGAGATCGGTCGCGCGGATTTCCAAATATTAGAAAGTAACAGTTGTGGTGTTTGCTTGTCCATGGCTGTCGTTTCAAGTCACGTTTGTTTTGCCAGGAAGTATAAACCATGATTATTCAATAGACAAGAGTTGGATGAAAATTACCCGGAGATCATCAATGAAAAAGATCATAGCGTTCCTTGTTCTTGTTAGTTTTTTTGTTACTAACATCGGCCAAAGTGCAACGTATGCCCAAAGCTTTCACTTGCCAGCAGCCGGAGGCATGGTCCATCTAAGTTCACCGTTCGACCCGATTATACTTCAAGGCATTAAAGTCCATCCTGAAGATCCGTTGAGGTTTGATTTTATTGTTGATAAGGGCGATAGTTCACTGGGTAATGATCAGTTTAAAGGGGAATCAGGAAAATTGATCCGGTACTTTCTTGCCAGTCTGACAACGCCGGAAAAAGACCTGTGGGTCAATCTTTCTCCTTATGAAAAGGACCGTGTTATTCCGGACAGTTTTGGCCTGACGGAAATGGGCCGTGACTTGCTGGCGGAAGATTACATTCTTAAACAGATCACAGCCTCATTGATCTATCCGGAGGGTGCCATAGGAAAAGAATTCTGGAAACGTGTTTATGAAGAAGCCGCAAGGAAATTTGGAAGGACCGATATCCCGCTTGATACGTTCAATAAGGTGTGGATCGTCCCCCAGAAGGCCGTGGTGTACGAGAACGTCAAAGCGGGGATAGCTTATGTCGTGGACGCCAGGCTTAATGTCATGCTTGAGCAGGATTATTTGTCCCTCCAGCAACATGCGACTACACGGCCTGAACAGGGAACGGCGGAAGAGGCCAATCAGCTGGGAAGCCAGATAGTACGTGAAGTGGTTATCCCTGAATTAACCCAAGAGATCAACCGGAACAGCAACTTTGCCCGTCTGCGACAGGTCTATAATTCATTGATCCTGGCTACATGGTACAAAAAGAAGATCAAAAATAGCATTTTGTCCCGGATTTATGTTGACAAAGATAAAACGGCCGGCGTTCAATATGCGTCGACGGTCCTTCCGCCGGCAACGGGCGTCAGGGCCAAGGATGATGTTGAGGGGATCTATCAGGAATATGTGAAAGCATTTCAAAAGGGTGTTTATAACTATATCAAGGAAAGTGAGGATCCTGTGACGGGGCAGATTGTCCCCAGGAAATATTTTTCAGGTGGTTTTGGCGCGACAGATCTTTCCCAGGTCACTTTTGAAACGACACAAGATCCTACCGCTCTTCAATGGGGCAAAAAGTCTCTATGGGACGTATCTGTACAGCTTGCTGGTGCCAAAGGCCCCCGCGACGCGTCGATGCTTCCCAAGCCTTTGGGATTGGAACATGTCCGTCAGCTGCTGGATGCATATATTGCTGATCACAGATCGAGGGATTTATTCCGGGATCTAAAGGGAATGGGGATCGAACCAAACCAATTTAAAGACGTATTGCATGCGCAATTTCAGGCCATTTACCAGGATTATCCGCACGGGGCTGTGAATCCGGTGCAATTGATCAAGGATGATCCCCGTTTGAAAGATTTCCTGGTGCGTCTTTTTACGCAAAGAAAAGTTCGCGCGGGGATGGATCCTGACGTGATGAACAAAGTATTTGATAAATTGATCGAATACGGGCGTGACCCTGAATTGGCAAGGCATAAAGTTTATGAGGAGGTCATTGATTTTGAACGTGATCCGGATTGGCTCAAGTTCAGGGGGAAAAAAGATGTTTCCGACCATGGGTTAGCTCAAATTCTGCCCTATATTCAGGATATTAACCTGTCTTCTGGGGCTACTGTTGTCAATGTGGGGGCCAATAATTCCGGGTTAGGTGCCATGATCGCTGAAAAGTACCCGAGTATAAATATTGTAGATTCTGACATTGAATCAGCCAGGACTGTTGGCTGGGAAAATCCAGCGGGACTTGCCAATCTCTCCTTTCACCATCAACCTGGCCCCATGCAGACAGGGTTTGATGATAAATCTGTTGATGTCATTATTTTAAGCAGCATGCTCCATCATGTGACGGTCCAGGCCTTCGACGGATTCATTAAAGAATTGCGCAGGATCCTTAAGCCTGGAGGGAGGATCATTTTGCGTGAAGACAGTTTTTCATATTCAGAACAGGTGGCTGCAACAGATGGACTCAATGAGGCATTAACGCGCGAATTCTTGAGCCATGATGAACAATTCATCATTAACGCGTTCATTTTTATAGACTGGTTTGCCAATACGGTCATGAACAAGCGCATTATGCCGATGCCGTTTGATTTTCAATCGCAGGAGACATGGCAAAAAGTTTTTGCGCATTACGGGTTTTCAGAAGAGAGCGCAACAACATACGGCATGCCATATATGCGTTCTATGCAGGAATTCCGGTTGACGTCAAATGCAACACCGCGTGTGCCGCTCGCCATTCGCGTTGACCCGAACACCAGGTTTAACCTTCTGCTAAGCCTTCTTTATACAGACGTGCAGGAAAAGAGTATGCAAATTTCCTATGGGATCAGGGACGTGGAACGTGCTGGGTGGGTGTTCAACAAGGTTTTTCACCCTGAAACAGTTGCCGATCATAGTTGGGGGACAACAGTATTGGCATTGTTGCTGGCACCTTCAACATTGGATGTGAAACGTGTTATCGCGATGGCCATCATTCATGATATTGCCGAAGGCCCCATGAAGAAAGACTATCGTCCTGGAGAGATTGATGAGAAATTAAAGCATGCCATGGAGGAAGATGTTTTTTCAAAAGTCACGCAGCCTTTTTCACAGCGGGATGAATGGGACAGTATGTTTAAGGAGTTGAATCTGGCCATAACCCCTGAAGCAAGGTTCCTCAAAGTTGTGGACAGGTTTGATATGTGGTTGCAGGCGAGATCATACCAGAAAGTATACGGGGACAGGATCGATTTTCAAAGTTTCCTTAATAATGCCAGAGCTATGTTTGAAAAACAGGGTGACATTGGGAAACACATCCTGGATATAGTTGATCATCCTTCAGAATATAAGGACCTGCTTGATGCGCTGGACAAGATTTATGAATTAAAGAGATCTGCTGAAATGGGCAAGGAATCTCCGACTTCAGAGGCGTGGACAAAAAGCTGGACATACCTGAGCACAACATCGGTAGAAAATGACATTTTACCAGGCGTAGGTTTGTTAACGTTAGCGCCGATACTTGTGCGATCAGATCTAAAGGAACCTTTGAATGTCCTTTTAAAGAGTTCTGATAATCACAAGCTTTTGCAAAATATTGTTGAAACAGCGGGTGATGGACAAAATCACGGTTTGGTCGATGATATTACACAGATTGTCAACAGGATCTCCAATGACCGTGTCAAAGAACCAGTTGCACAAGATACGGCGAACCTGCTCAAAACGGACAAGGATATACTTCACTTGCTTCTCCTGGCGGCGCAGAATCGTCCGAAGGAATACCCATTGGCCCGGGTTGCCGCAGGGTTTGTGGCGGGCAATGATCGTTTATCGGACGAGATCGGGGTTAATCATTATGGCTCGCATGAACATGCCGAAATAAACCTGATCTTAAGCATACTTGAAAAAGAAGCTGTCAATGTGCGGGCTAAAAGGCAGGGAAAATTTGAGAAGTTGTTGATACAAATGCGAAAGTTCGTCAAAAAAGAAAAATTAGACACTAAAAAAGGCTTATTTCTTCTTCGCAAGGCTCTTAAAATGGCTGGTCAACCATTCAAGGATGGCACTTTTTATGTGACGCTCATGCCATGCAGTTCCTGCCAGAAGGTTTTGAAAGAACTCGGCCTTAAAAGGATCATTTATTCCGAGATACACCCTGATGCGCAAGTGGCAGAAAAGTGGCAGCGTCAATCTGAAAAGCTTTCCAAAAAGAACGGGATCCAGTTTATTCATGTTGATATGTTGGCAGCTGAAGTTCAGCCCAATCGGCTTTTTGATTCGATCGTCGCGAGGTCGCCTGAAGGGCATAGCCGTTTCCAAAAAGAATATCTCAGGGCAATAGATCAAAGTACAGGTGATGATGCAGTAGCATTAATTGAAAAATGGCTATCAGTTCATAAGAGCAGGCTTGTTGATATCATTGCGTTCTTTGGGAATGTAATGCCGGATGACGCACCGGTCCTTTTTGATATTTTGTTTGGCCGCGTCGTGGATGTTGAGAAATTGAAGGATGTATTGCAGCGATATGGGGATACAGAAGGACTTGCTTCATATCTGAGCGCGGTCCATCGTATCGCTCATAGTACGGATGTTGATGAAGTGATAAATACAGCGTCCATTAGAGTTATGGAAAGAAGTTCTGATAAAGCAATGCCAACAACCAACGGCGGTATTGATCTGAACGCAGATAAGATGAATCTGGAAGTTCAGCATGATGGTGAGGAAATTCAATTTCATTTGGACCCAGGCATGGCCGAACAACTTCAAAAGGTTTCTGGTTTTGTCCCGGTTATTTTTAATATCCAGCCGATGACAGACCTGAAGATGTTTTTGGGGTTAAAGGATGAGGGATCTCGGCAGATGATCGTCGCCGCTGCAGCGATGACCTTTCACATGACAACATGAACGAATTATTACTTTTGACATGCCAAGAAAGATAGTTGCCTCTTTGTTGTTGTTCGTTTTCTGCCTGACCAGCGTGGCAGGCCCGGAGGGCCGTGTGTTCGGCCAGACTGCGGTTGTCCTGCCGGCGCCCGGTACCCGTATTTCTTTGAGTCCTGGTTTCACGCCACCGCTTCTCAAAGGCATCAAGGTTTTTCGCGATGATCCTTATCGTTTTGATTTTATCCTTGATAAAGGTGATTCTGCCGGAACAGATGATCAGGTCAAGAGAGATTCTAACCGGCTCATAAAGTACTTCCTCGCCGCGCTCACCGTTCCTGAAAAAGACCTCTGGGTCAACCTGTCGCCATTGGAAAAAGACCGCATAGTGCCGGATGCATTTGGCCGGACTGAGATGGGCCGTGACCTGCTGGCCCAGGATTATATTCTGAAACAGATCACAGCATCTGTTTTCTCTCCGGATGGTGAACTCGGCAGGGAATTCTGGGCCAGGGTTTATGCCGAAGCTCAAAAGCGTTACGGCACAACGGATATTCCGGTGGATACGTTTAACAAGGTTTGGATCATGGCGGACAAAGCCGTTGTTTACGACAACAAAGACACGGCTTTTGTTGCCGAAAGCCGCTTGAAGGTTTTGCTTGAAGAGGATTACCTGGCCTTGAAGCAGGAAGCGGGGGAGGGCCATGGAGACGCGCATACTCTGGCTTCCAATGTGATCCGCGAGGTGATAATTCCCGTTCTTGAAAAAGAAGTCAATGAAGGGCGGAATTTCAGCACTTTGCGTCAGGTGTACCGGTCCCTGATCCTGGCGATATGGTACAGGAAGAAATTGCAAGGTGGGATCCTGACGCGGGCTTATGTTGGCAGGAACAAGGTGGCAGGCATCAATATCCGTGACCCTTTTGAAAAGCAGAAGATATACAGCCGCTATGTGCAGGCATTCCGGGATGGCGCGTTTAATTACATTAAAGAAGAGGTGGACCGTTCTTCCGGGCAGATGATCCCGCGGAAATATTTCTCTGGAGGCTTGGGTTTTATGGACGCGGCGGATCATGTTGTCAGTTTGCCAATGAATGACAACGCTATGCCAGTCGTTGACAAGGGACAGGGATGCTTTCACATCTCGACACGGCTGGAGCCGCTTTCTTCTTCGACGACACGAAGTTTAGAACGGGTGCTGGCTGCTGGCCATATTCTGTTGATACCTGACGGGAAGAACAGCACACGCGTGGAGATGGGGATCCCGCCCGATGTTAGACCCTCTATGATCGAGAGGATGCGCCAGGCCGAAGACTTTGCCATGACGAACGATGGTCAGGGATCCAGGCGCCTGAGATTCAGGATCAACAGTTCAGTAGAGAAGATCAGGAGTTTCCTGAATTTTGTCCCCTGGGAGAGGCATGCGGCCAAGGTTCTGGTGGCCGGGACAACGGTCTTTTCGTTCGTTGCGCTTTCTTCACGGGTGCCGGAACGCGCCATCACCGTGGTGGACATGGTCTTGGTGGCGTTTATCCTGCTTCTGGAATTGCTGGAGCGCCAGGAAAAGAGATTCCATTCGGATCATGATTATTGGCTGAAGGTGCTGGAACGTTTCTATGACCAGGGGCTATTTACTAATGGTCATTCAGCACAGGAAGTGATGAGATTTTATCGTCGCTATTATCAGGAATTTGTGGACAACCTGGATGATGATCGGGAAGAAGAGACCCTGGAGTTGCTGGTCGGGACTTTGCCTGAGAAGGATATCCTGGATCTGACGCACACGCCGCGCACAAAGTTCGAGGAGCGTCTCGGGTGGGCCTGGAGCAGGCGTGCGGAGAAATATAAGGAATTTATGAAGGCTCATAAAGGCTATGGGCACGTATTCCAAGCCAGCGGCCAGGAGAATTTGCAGGGTTTATCCCAGGAATTCGTGACACAGGCGTTGCAATTTTACAATACCCAGGACCGTGCGGTCAGGTATTTTCTGAGCAAAACAGAGCGGGATGATCTGGCAAGGTTCCTGGCCGGGCATATACCGGCCATACAAAAGTCCCGGATCATTGATGTGGGACCGCACCAGCCAAGCGTTATTCAGCAGTTGATGTACTGGGATCTTGTCTACCAGGCCGTGGATACGTTTTCATCGGCGTCGAAGGATGATTCCCAGTCGACTGAAAACGAGATGTCGATGAAAATACGGAACGAGTTGGAAGAATTCGGCTTTGATTGGCGTGATGGGAAAGTCTTCTGGGATCCGCTGAAGAACAGGCATGCTGAATGGGATCCAGACTTCTCATGGGTTCCAAAAGATGGAAAGTTGGATGTTAAGGAAATGGGAGAACTGCCATCTCTTGAAATTGAAGGCATGTTGCCTTATACAGCTTCATCTCATGTTCTGCATTTGAGTGTGGCCGTCATCAGGGGGCGCCGTCAACCCGTTGTTATTAAGCAGTATGATGATCCATCAGGGGTTGTAGGTTATTACGCCATGGCGTTTGTTCCTGGGGAAGCAAGAACATTATCGAGAATCAGCTCTTTGGAGAAAGATGGACTTCTGCCCTCTGATCTGGTAGATAAACGTAAGCAGGTTACCAGGTTCTTTGCCAAGAAATTTTATCATCCTCCCGAGGAATTTATTTATACGCCCAAGGGTAATGTGATCCCCATTGATCCGGAAGAGTTTGATAGTATGGCCGGAACGTTGAAGGTGCCCTCCGTAGAACCTGCCAAGGCTTATATTTGGGGCCAGTTAGGTGGACCAGAATTCTATGGCCTTGTCAAATTTTCCATGAATGACAGCGCTCAATCGCATGATAACGCGGGAGGGGTCGATCTGACCACGGGCACGATAGACTGGCGGGCGCAAGATCAGGGGGGGAGAGAAGGAGCGGATCCTGACTTTGCCATGTTGCAGAGCCTGGACAGGGCTACAGGTATTTCACCCATGATCGTGAGTATCCGGCCCGTGACGGACATGAAATCATTTTTCCATATAAAATAATTCGTGTTTGTTGCGGATATGTCTGTGCAGAATTATGTTGTCGTTGGCAAGAAACAAACATGTTACAACATAAAAGGATATATTTCATATTTTAGGCATGCTCAAAAAGACAGTTTCCTCTTTCTTGTTGTTTGTTTTCTGCCTGACGAGCGTGGCAGGCCCGGACGGCCGTGTGTTCGGCCAGACGGCGGTTGTCCTGCCGGTACCCGGCACCTGCATCAGCTTGACGCCGACGTTTCATCCTATGATCCTCAAGGGGATAAAGGTATATGCCAAAGAGCCGTTCCGGTTTGATTTTATCCTGGATAAGGGGGATAAGGCGGCGGGACGTGATGAATCCCTGCGCCTCGTCAAATATTTCCTTGGCGCCCTCACGGTGCCCGAAAAAGATCTGTGGGTCAATCTGTCCCCGTATGAAAAAGATCGCATTGTGCCGGATGCCTTTGGCCAGACTGAAATGGGGCGTGATCTTCTGGCGCAGGATTATATTTTAAAAATGATCACCGCGAGTTTGATGTATCCCGAAGAAGGCGTGGGCAAGAAATTTTGGGCCGAGATTTACCGCCAGGCGCAGGCAAGATTCGGCACAACGGATATTCCGCTGGATACTTTCAATAAGGTCTGGATCATCCCCGCCAGTGCGGTGGTTTACGAAAAGCCCAGGAGGACCACAGACAATCACCCGCAAGAAGCCGTTGCTTACGTCGTTGAGTCTCGCCTTAAGGTCATGCTCGAATCCGATTATCTGGCGGCTAAGAATATTACAGCGCCCCCGTTGTCTCCATCCCTGTGGGGTAGGAATGGGACGGGGGCTGATCTTGCCAAAGCGCTCATTCGCGACATCATCCTCCCTGTTCTTGAGAAGGAAGTCAATGAAGGCCAAAATTTCGCTCAGTTGCGCCAGGTCTACAATTCTATTGTCCTCGCCGCCTGGTACAAAAAGAAAGTTGTCGGCGTCCTGCGTCAATCTCCGTTAGATTTTTATATTGACCAGAACAAGATCACCGGCGTCAATACCAACGATCCCAAAGAAAGCGAAAAGATCTGGGCACGATATGTCGAGTCTTTCAGGAAAGGTGTGTATAACTATATCCGTGACGAATACGACCCGACAACAAAAGAAACGATCCCCAGGAAGTATTTTGCGGGGGGTGCGGTGTTCTCATCGTTAGACCTGGGCATGGCTGCCAGTATGGATGCTTCTCAAATAGATACGGCGGGTTTGGTCGATCTTAAAGTTAGAATGCGGGGTGTCTTGCCTGACGTCATGATGGATCAGGAAAGAGCAATAAAGATCGCAGGTCATATGAAGATCCTTGGTCATGAGATGGATTTTAAAACCGGGTCCTGGGACGAAGCGTTAAATGAATTTGGGAAGAAATTTCCTGGGCTGCAAGTTGAATTTCGCAAGGCGTTGTTCAATGATGCTCTGTTGGTGATGTTGAATAGGAAAGTGGTGGCGAAAGACGAGATTCTGGATCAACCTTTAAATCCTGATGGACGTAACGAGCTTGTTATTATTAAAAAGATAATGGCGTCCTCAGTAAAAATAGCCAGGATATCGAATGTGCCTGCTATTTCTGTAGGAAGCACTCTCATGAAATTATTGTCATGCAAACATGTTGACGGAACCCCTCTTTTTACTGTTCAGCAAGCGTTGATGGCGGTCCGTCACGTCAAGGGCGACCCCAACGCCATGGCGCATATAATATGGTTAGTAAGGAAGAAAATTTTTCGTGATGAGGAAATTTATACGTTACTTACGCAGGGAAGGTTGACCCAGGCTGAAGAATTGATCCTGGCGTTGGAAAAGGAGCATATTGTGTTATCCGGGAGGGATGGTCGAGTTTTGATGAAATTTAGTCTATTAAAGGGTGATATATCCTCCGGGATCGTGCAGCAGGCGGCCCTGGATGTCACAGAAAATATTGAGCAGCAGGTGGCACAGAGTGGCACGCAAAAGATTCCGCTGGATATTGATCTTGAGGGGGTCAGCGTTCAGGCAAAGGATGGTGGTGTTGTTAAGACGGCGCAAGATTTTCTTCAGGAACTTCAGTCAACGGCTAACAATAAGGTTTTGTTTGCTGAATTATTGCTGCACATGAGGTTTGAAGGGCAAGAGGTTTTTACTCGAGCGACAGCAATGCGATTGGCACATCTTAGTGATCGTTTTGATCGGTTTTTATTTTTTATTGAATTGATCCAACATAAAACAAGGAATGGATCCAGGGTGTTCGGTCTTAAGGAGGCGCGAATAATTGTGACTGCAATGAAGCCTGGAGGTCAAGCTGTCGTGCGGCAAGAATTGAACTGGCTATTAAATATACTCCGGGATGATGGCTATCCATTTTTTTCGGATTACTGGATTGATAAAATATTATTGACCATGCATAAAAATATGAAGGTAAGGCATGAGCTCGTGGATTATTTTATAGCCCAGAAAATGAATGACCGGGCCATATTCGGTCCTGGAGATATTATTTTTATGTTAGAAAAATCACGGAAGATACCCGCATCGGATCATTTAATAAAAAAATGGGAAAAATTATGGGGGCGTTTGCAAAAGAAGAACATATCCCCGCAATTGCTCTTGCAAATGATACTTGATCCTCGTGAGTTGCGGAAGCACTTTTCCCGTTTGATGGCAGGAATTCAGGAAAATGTTGATCTGGGGCGTTCTGATGAATCGTTGCTGTTCAAGTACCGGCTTTTATTGAGAACAACTATGGATGTGGATGATGTCGCATTCCTGTTATACGAGTTATTGCCATCGGAAGCGGAAAAATTAGTCACCTATATGCGTTCGTCAGTCAATGAAGATGCCCGTTTGGCGGAGGAGATAAATTGGGGCAACAATATCGAGGTGGATCTTCAGAGTAATTTGGCATTAAGAATGTCGGCGATGAGTTTTAGTTATTCACAGCGCAAGCAAACGTTGGATGCAGTGGAACGCTGGATGAATACACTCAACCTCGCGATGTACTGGAGGTACTTAGAGGGAGGGGGAAAACCTTTCATCGGATATTTTCTTGATCATTATCTCTGGTCGAGAATGAATGCGGGCAAGAATAACCTGATATCGGAATTTTATGCTATTCAATTGAACATCAAGGCGTATTCTTTTTGGGCGGATATTAATGATGATGAGTTATTATCGGCGGCGAGATCCATGCTGAGTTGGCAGAAGCAAGGGCTTGCATTTGAGGATATAGAACAAAAGATGTTAAAGTACCATCTTGCATCTGATATACGGGCCGCAAGGGAATATCTAAAAAATGAAAGAAGGCTTAACCGTCCTTTAGGCACGAAAGACTCTCGCGAACTTCCCTCCGCGGATATAACTTCACGGGACCCTGGCCATGAGTTGGCTGTCATTGAGCCTGCCCTGGGAAATGTTGTTGCGCGTACTGTAACGGAGGCATTGACACAGTATTTTTCCGACAAGGAGCATGGGGAGCTTGGCAGCTGGATCATGGATCGCTGGTCTTCGGTTAACATCACTGTGGATGGAAAGACATGTGATATCACACGAGATGGACCAGTTGCGCTATCTTCGGGCAAGCATACTCTGGATATTTATTATGAGTCATTTGAAGATGATACGCCGCGCGCAATCATTCATTTGACCATTGACGCCGTTGCCACCGGCGGTATCGACCTCGCTTCCAGCATGCAGGGCGTTGAATCGCGTGGTGATAGCACAGGCGCCACATTTCAGTTCGACGTTGCTGCCCTGCACCAGATGGACGGGGCTAAAGGGCTTGATCCTGTTATTATTAGCATGGAGCCGCTGATAAGTGTTGTTGAGTTTTTTAGCGGCGTGAAGATCTGAAATGAACAGTACATTCCAAAGATCAAAAGAAGTCGCGCTCGTATTCCTCAAGCTGGGTACTATTGGTTTTGGGGGCCCGCCTCGCATGTTGCCATTGAAACTTCCTTCTTTACTGCGGTAGAGAATTCTGTTATAAACAACTTCTGTTTTTATGATCTGCCGTAAGATTTTGCGTTATATAAGATACTTCTTGGACACTAAGGATTTTGGCTGAAGAAATTGGCCGATGATAATTTTGTTGTAGATGTTATGCTTTAATAGTGTTATGACACTTGGAGAGATGCCTGAGTGGCTGAAAGGGACGGTCTTGAAATGCGCCGGACGCGGAGGGCGATTTGCAGACTGAAACCCACCAGCACCGTCGAGAACTAACCTCTTGATGGAAGAAGTTCAAAAGACGATTTTCCCACCAGTTGGTACGATTCCAGATCAGTTTGGATGTAGTTTGGGCACAAGCTGGGCACTGGATCTTGAATTCCTCCGCGATAATTCCTGTCTTTTTGGCCCGAATTCAATTTTGAAGTGCAACATCCAAGGAGTTAGCGACCTCCAGCGGTATTAAGAATCCGAGACATTTTCTCGGCCGGTGATTGAGCCAACGCTCCACCGCGTTTATTCTGTTCTTTGAGACTTTAGCAAAATCCGTCTTCTTTGGGAAGAACCGTCTTACCAGACCGATTGTGTTCTCCCCGGTTCCACGTTCCCAGCTATGGAACGGCTCACAAAAATACGACTTGGTGCCAAGTATCTTGTTAGTTCTAACATGCTCGGTATTTTCGGAGCCGTTATCATACGTGATTGACAACCTGAACCACTTAGGGAGTCGTTTTAACCGTCTTGTCAGTGCCGTGCTCATAGGATACGCCCCTTTCCATGGCAGTTTAGCAATTTTGGTAAGCCGGGTCGTCCGTTCAACGCTGACTTGTAAGGCTGGCCGGCTCTGACGCGAGACAGCCGTGTCTGTCTCCCAGTGCCCTGGTTCCTGACGCGTTTGAACATGCTCAGGGCGTTCTTTGATCGACACTCTCGACGGGATATGGGTCTTTTTGTGACGCCTTGAATAGCCTCGTCGCTTGCGGTTACGGTGAGACCGAACAAGTGACGGGATGAGCTCTCGAGCATCGGTATAGATCCATTGATAAATGGCTTCATGGCTGATGGACAGTTTAGGATGCAGTTTTTTAAGGCGTCCGGCAATGAGTTCCGGTGACCAGCCGTGCCTGATCCGGCGCCTGACATACTTGCGAATTTTGTCATTCTTGAGCCGCTGGTGCGTCCGGCAGGTGATCGCCCGGCTAACAGCACGATCATGGGCCTTATGGGCCAAGTAATAACCGGTGTGCACAGGAGGAGCGTTTCGTTTAAGCTCTCGCGAAACCGTAGCCGGACTTCGGTTGAGAGCTTTGGCAATCTCGCGAACCGATTGCCATTTACTTTTGAGGACTGATAGCAGGTCTCGCTCATGATTCGTCAGGTGTTTGTAGGGTTTTGGCATAGTCCGCTCATTTTATCGCGGAAGCCCGTCAAACTCCTCAAGTGTTGCACTTCGTTATTGAACTGGGGTGGTCAATTTTCTTGGAAATAAAAGAATATTTATAAAATTTTTTATTCCCACACAGATTAA
>CAIOTT010000056.1 GCA_903861305.1 Candidatus Omnitrophota bacterium
AGAAGCGTGCAAAATCCGGGATAAATATCAATTTTTATTGACCAACTGACGCCCTCACCCGTAAAATGGCCCCATGATGAACTTTTCCGAAGCAAAAGAAGCCCTGCGCCGGCACGCCACCCCTTCGAACAAGGAGATCCTGCAACGGTTCTTTAAGACAGGTCCTGGGCAATATGGTGAAGGGGATATTTTCATCGGCGTGAAAGTCCCCCATATCCGGGGCGTGGCCCGCAATTACCAAAAACTTCCCACCTCCCAGACACTGAAACTCCTGCGCTCACCGGTCCACGAAGAACGCCTACTCGCCCTTCTCATCCTGATCCACCAGTTCAATAAAGGCGACGCCGATACCAAGGGAGCTATTGCCACGCTCTACCTCGAACATACCCGTTACACCAACAACTGGGACCTTATTGATGTGAGCGCGCCTAATATTATCGGAAAATGGCTGAAGGATAAGGACAGGACGACCCTTCATGCACTGGCCCGGTCAAAGAACATCTGGGAACGCCGGATCGCGATCATCGCGACACTGGCCTTCATCCGCAACGGCGAGGTCAGCGAGACATTCCGTATCGCGGATATCCTGTTGAAGGACCCGGAAGACCTGATCCGGAAAGCAACGGGCTGGATGCTGCGTGAAGCTGGCAAGCGTGATATTCAAGCCCTCAGGAATTTCCTCAAGACCCGGCATGCTGTCATGCCACGCACCATGCTGCGCTACGCGATCGAACGTTTTCCCGAAGAAGAACGCCAGATTTACATGAAGAAAAGAGCCCTATGCCGTTCTGCGGCATAAGGCTCTCTTAATTATTGAAAGAAAAAGTGCTTATTCTTCGAACTTGCCGCGGGGCTTCTCCGGCGGCGGGTTGAGACGGACGACGTTCACGGCCTTGGGACCGCGGGAATCTTCCTGCACTTCAAACTCGACCTCTTCACCATCAACGAGGTATTTGAACCCGTCGGCCTGAATGCCGCTGTAATGAACGTAAACATCCTTACCCTCGGCCGTGGTGATAAAACCATAGCCCTTCTTCCGGTCGAACCACTTCACTTTACCTTTGTTCATGTGAGTCTCTTTCGTTGTATCTTGTTTCTGGTCTTCCCTTGCGGGAACTTACTCTCACGTCAAAACTTTATTTTTGATCCGCTGCAGGCGCAGGCGCATCCGCCGCAGGGGCCGGAGCATCCGTCGCAGGGGTTGCTGCCGGTACTGCCGCAGCAGGCGCATCTGCCGGCGCCGGGGTTACTGGAGCTGCCGCCGGAGCAGCCGCTGCCGCGGTTTCTGTTCCTTTTTCTTCTTTAACAAGGGTCGTCACGACGCGCTTGCCGTCTTTTTCAACATAATCGATCACAATATCGTCATTGGCCGCGAGATCCGTCACCGCGTTGACATTCCCAAGCTCTGTCTCGGCCGTGACCGTATACACCATTTCGACATCCGCATCCTTGGCGAAATCATATTCCTTGACCGTGACCTGCTGGGCATTCACACTGACAACCTTGCCAAAGGAGAATTTGTCATCATTATTCTCCTGAGCCGCAACAGATGAAATCCTCATGACACAGGCGCAACACAAAGCGAAAAACATAATGGCAGTACTTTTTTTCATGACCCCTCTCCTTTGTCGGTTCAATGACCCGTGTCCCGCATAAAAAACCGGGTAATAATAAAAAATAGTTTACATCCCTCAACTTTGACTGTCAACCGATATGTTAGCCTCCAGCGCCTTGTTCAGCCGGGCCCACTCCTCGTCCGAGAGATCAGCCGGTCCGTCGAGAAGGGACCAGTCGAGGATGTTGCCGCTAATATTGCCGCGCTGGAGCTTGTACCTGCGGACCCGGCCCAGGAGGATCCTGACAGCCGCGACATCTTCAGGCATCAGGAACCCCTTCACCGCCGTTGTCCTGAAAACATGGTCGACCCCGGACTCTTTGATCAGCGCTATGGAGGCCCTCACGCTGTCAAGGTCGCACCTGGCTCCCGTCGCTTTGGCATAACCCGCGGGTGACGCTTTAACATCCATCGCAACAAGATCCACCATTTTCTCATCGAGGATCGCGCGCAGGACCTCTGGCCGTGAACCATTGGTGTCAAGCTTGACCAGATACCCCATCGCCTTGACGCGCCGGATAAAATCCTTCAGCCCCTCATGGAGGGTCGGCTCGCCTCCGGTGATCACGACACCCTGAAGCTGGCCGCGCCGTTTTTCCAGGAATCCCAGGACCTCATCCATGGCGATAGGTTCCGTGAACAGTTCCGGCAGGACCAGTTGCGGGTTATGGCAAAAGGGGCAGCGGTAGTTGCACCCCTGGGTGAAAACGACCGCTGCCACCTTTCCCGGATAATCGATCAGTGAGAACTTGAGCAGGCCCCCGATGAGCATACGCCGAAGGTCTTTCTCTGGAGGAACTCGGCTTTCTTGCCCTTGTTCCACTGTTTAACGGGACGCAGATATCCGACGATGCGCGAGTACACCTCGCACTCGGCCGCGCATTTCGGGCAATTCTTCTGCTCGCCCACGATATAGCCGCACGACGGGCACACACTGAACGTCGGCGACAGCGTGAAATACGGCAAGCTGTATTTCTCACAGACCGTGCGCACGAAATTCTTCACCGACTCCGTGTCCTCGATACGCTCTCCGACGAACACATGGATGACCGTACCGCCCGTGTAACGCGTCTGCAGCGAATCCTGGTGGTCGAACACCTGGAAAATATCATCCGTGTAGTGGACCGGCAGGTGCGTCGAGTTCGAATAGAACGGCTCCCCGCCCGTGGCTTCATGGGAGCATTCACGCTTGAGCTCCGGATACAGGTCCTTGTCCATCCTGGCCAGTCGGTAACTGACCCCTTCGGCCGGCGTGGCTTCAAGGTTATAGTTGTTGCCCGTTTCCTTCTGGAACTTCAAGAGGACCTTGCGCATGAAATCCAGCGTGTCTTCCGCGAATTTCTTGCCCTTGGGCGTTGCGATGTTCTCGCCCATGAAATTCAGGCAACACTCGTTCATGCCGACAAGCCCGATGGTCGAGAAATGGTTCTTCCAGTACTGGCCGAAACGCTCTTTCATGCTGCGCAGGTAGAACTTCATGTACGGATAGAGGTTATCATCCGTCAGGACTTCCAGCCCCTTGCGTTTGATCTCGAGGCTTTCCTTCGCCAGGATCATCTGATGTTCAAGCTCGGCGTAGAACGTTTCCTCGTTCTTGCAGGCAAACCCCAGCCGCGGCATGTTGATGGTCACCACACCGATGGAACCGGTCAACGGCGCCGCGCCGAAAAGCCCGCCACCGCGTGAATTGAGTTCCCTGTTGTCGATGCGCAGGCGGCAGCACATGCTGCGGGCATCCTCGGGGCTCAGTTCGGAATTGATGTAGTTGGTGAAATACGGGATGCCGTATTTGCCCGCCATGTCCCACAAAGGCTTGAGCTCGGGGTTATCCCAGTCAAAATCCTTGGTGATGTTATACGTGGGGATAGGGAACGTGAACACACGGCCCTTGGCGTCGCCCTCGATCATCACCTCGAGGAACGCGCGGTTGAACATGTCCATTTCCTTCTGGAAATCGCCGTAGACCTCGTCCTGCACCTTCCCACCCAGGATCACACCCTTTTCCTTGTAGTAGGAAGGGACCCTCACGTCGAGCGTCACATTGGTGAACGGCGTCTGGAACCCGACGCGCGTGGGAACATTGACATTGAACAGGAATTCCTGCAGCGCCTGGCGGACTTCCTTGTACGTCAAGCCGTCATACCGGATGAAGGGGGCCAGCAGCGTGTCGAAATTGGAGAACGCCTGCGCGCCCGCGGCTTCACCCTGCAGCGTATAGAAGAAATTCACCACCTGCCCGAGCGCAGAGCGGAAATGCTTGGCCGGCAGCGATTCCGCCTTGCCGGAAGCGCCCTGGAACCCCTGCAACAGCAGGTCGTAAAGGTCCCACCCGACGCAATACACGCTGATGCTGCCCAGGTCATGGATATGCAGATCACCGTTGGTGTGCGCGTCACGGACTTCCTGCGGATAAACCTTGTTAAGCCAGTACGCCTGCGAGATCTCCGACGAAACATAGTGGTTCAGCCCCTGGAGCGAATAGGCCATGTTCGAGTTCTCGTTCACCTTCCAGTCGCGGCGTGAAAGGTATTTCTCCACAAGGTCCACATTGAACATCGACGCGATCTCGCGCATGCGGGAATGCTGGTCGCGGTAAATGATATATGCTTTCGCCGTGCGCCGGTAGGGAGATGTGATCAGGACCTCTTCAACGATATCCTGGATGCCCTCGACCGTGGGCAAACGCTTCGAATAGATCTGCAGCGCAAGATTCAGGACCCGGATGGTAAGCTTCTGGGCCGCATCCTCGTTGAACTCTCCCGTAGCCTCTCCGGCTTTCTGCAGGGCCTTGGTGATCTTGGCCGGATCAAAGCTCTCCTCGGCTCCGCTGCGCTTGACGATCTTGTCGAACAATTCTGTGGTGTACACGTCAGGTCCTCCCCTTTAATATGGCCAATGACAAAAAAACGAACCTATCTTCACGTCGCAGCCCCCGGCCGCACCCGCATGAGATCAGCTTTTGAACTGGCCGTGACGGCGCTTCGTTGCCTCGTCGTCGAACGGCAGAAAATCCTTTTTTTCCTCTTCATACACCGAGCGGACATTCTGCCCGGCAAAGCACTTCTTTAATACCACCATCTGGTAAGGTGTCAACGGTTTTTCCGCGCAAGGCCTCAGCGGTGTGTTCAGCTGGACCTCATCCGCGCCCAGATCCGCCGAAAGGCGCGCGATGGCTTCCCCCTGGTCCTTGTTCTTCTCAATGAACATGACCTGCAGAGCCATCCGGCCCTTGAACCCGCGCCGAAAATCCCTGATCCCTTCCACCACTCCCGCGTACGTAATGCCGGCGGAAGGACGATTAAGGGCCTGGAACGTATCCTCATCCGAGGCCTCCAGCTTCACCAGGACCAGGTCGGCCCCGCCAAGGTCCGCCTGCAGGTCCTTGCGTCCCAAAAGCGTCCCGTTAGTGATGACCGCGATCTTCCACGGCCGCAACCGCCGGGCCTCGCGGATCATTTGTCCGAGATTGGAGGCCAATGTCGGCTCCCCGTTGCCGGAGAACGTCACGTAATCAACGCGCACATCCTCATCCAGCGCTTCAAGCTCACCCGCGATCTCAGACGCCGGGACATAAACACGCCTTTCAGAGCCGTCTGCCACGCCTGCGGAACATCCAAGCTGGCAATAGGTGCAATTAAGGTTGCAGATCTTTGTGACCGAAGAGATGGGGTCTACCCCCAGGGACATCCCCATTCTCCAGGAATGAACGGGGCCGTAAATATATTTGAACTTAGGCTGGACCATCAAGGCCACCTGTCTTTAATGTTAAAGACTGTTAAAGGACGATAAGACTCAAAAAGCCCAGATGTTGTTACCGTCATACGCTGCAGACACTACATATAGTAGACGCGAAGGAAGGGAAGTCAAGCGATTTTATACCTTTTTTTCCCGTCGGGGAACGATCTTTATACGCCGCCATCCCGCGTGCGCGGCTTAAGGCTGTGGCCCGGCCCCGCGGCGACACGGCGGCCCATGCGCCCGAGCATGGCCGCAACGCAGAGCGAACAATCACCCGGCTGGTCCTTGATGCATATCTTGCCGGGGTAAAGCTGGTAATGCGAACGGTATTGCGTCGGCGTCACATTGGGCATAAGCACATTCGCGCCGCACGCCAGCGCCTTCTCCCTGCCGCCTTGCTCGATCGACCCCATGGCCGTCGTGGCGGGGATATGCGTGTTGCGCGTGATGATGCGCAACAGGGCCACCGTCCTGAGCGTCAGATCAAGGGTCCCGCTTTTCCGGTCCCCGAGAGGCGTGTGCGGATTGGCGATGAACGGCCCGATCCCGATCATGTCAAGGTCCAGTGCCTGCATCAGCAGGATATCGTCGGCGATCATCGCGGGCGTCTGCCCGGGAAGCCCGACCATGACCCCCGAACCGACCTGGAACCCGACCTCCCGCAGCCAGGCCAGACACTGCATGCGCGCCATTCGGGAAGAATCCGGCTTCAGCTCCCGGAACAGCACCTCGGAGGAGGTCTCGAACCGCAGCAGATAACGGTCCGCCCCGGACTCTTTCAGGGCGGCATATTCAGCACGCGTTTTCTCGCCGATGGACAAGGTCACGGCGACACCCAATTCAGACTTGATACGCCGCACAAGCCCCCCTATGTCCGCCACGGAATACTGCGCACTTTCTCCCGATTGCAGGACCACGCTGGGATACCCGATCCCTGCCGCATCACGGACCGCGGTAAAGATCTCCTCAAGGCTCATCGTGTAACGCTTGACCCCGTTATACGACCGGCGCAGGCCGCAATATAAGCAGTCGCGCGCGCAGACATTGGAAAATTCAATAAGGCCGCGCAAATGCACCTCATCACCGACGACAGAGCGGCGCACGCGGTCCGCTTCGGCGAACAATTCCCGCGGATCAGGGCTTTCGAGGTGCCGGATGATCTCGTCGTGTGTCATAAGTACAGGTCCCTCTGGCCTTTCTTGATCCTGGCATGGTAATCCATAAAGACATCGAACGCCTGCGGCTGGCGCGCCTTGATCTCGCCGACCTCACGGTCGATCAACGGCTGGGCCAGGCGGCGGGTATCCTCTCCCGCGAAATCATCGATCCACTCCTGGAAGGTAAGGACGGCGTTAAGCTTGCAGAATTTCCCTTCCGCCCCGCTCCTTAAGAGGTCCATGATACACCGTCCGGTGCGGCCGCAGCGGTAACCGGCGGTACAGAAGGATGTGATATACCCCATCCCGGCCAGGTCACGGATCAGCTCGTCAAGCGTACGTGTGTCGCCGAGGATGAACTGCTGTTTGTCCTCATGCTGGGCCGTCACGCTGTCCGCGTACCCGCCGATGGCGATGTGGGAGGAGGCATCCATCTGCGTCACGCCCATCATGAGCGCGTCGTTGCGGATCGCGGCCTTCTCGCGCGCGGTGATGATCATGCCCGTATACGGCACAGCCAGGCGGATGATCATCATGATCTTGCGAAAATCTTCGTCCCCGACCAGATAAGGCCAGTCGGCGCCGATGATGGAATTGAGCGCGGGCACCAGACGGGGAAAAGAGATCGTGTGGGCACCCACCCCCATCTTCTTTTCAAGCGCCTGGGTATGCGCGACCAGCGCCATGAGCTCATAACGCCAGTCATACAGCCCGAAAAGAGCTCCAATGCCAACATCATCGATCCCTGCCTCCATGGCACGGTGCATCGCGTACAAACGCCAGTGATAGTTCCCCTTGATGGTATTGGCGGGGTGCATGCGGGCATAGGTATCCCGGTGGTACGTCTCCTGAAAGACCTGGTACGTGCCCAGGCCGGCGTCATTGATCTTTTTCAGGTCTTCGACGGAAAAAGGCGGCGCATTCACATTCACGCGGCGAATGGACGCCGTCCCGTGACGCGTCTTGACCTTGACATCGTAAATGGTCTTCATGCTGGCCACGATATAGTCCACATCGTTGCGGGGGTGTTCGCCGTAAACAACGATCAGGCGCTTGTGCCCGATACGGCCGGCCAGGACCTCGACCTCACGGCGGATCTCCTCTTCGTTGAGGATCTTGCGGGCCGCGGAAGTATTGTCGTTATTGAACCCGCAATAAGCACAGCGGTTCACGCAATAATTCCCGAGGTAGAACGGGGCAAAGGTCACAATGCGGTTGTCATAAACCTTGAGCTTGACCTTGAGCGCCGTGGCACGCATCTCTTCCAGCAACGCCTTGTCATGGACATTGATGAGCAGCGCAACCTCGTCAAGAGAAAGGTCCTTGATGGCCAGGGACTTGGCCAGGATGTCACGCACCTGCCGGGGATCAGGCTCGGCCACAGAGGCCTTGAGCCGCGCCTCGATCTGCGCCTCCTCGATGAAATCGCGGCCATGATCCATGTAGCGCGTGATCTGATCTTCCCGGATACGCTGGCCGGCCCAGCCCGGGGATAATGTTGCATGTGTCATAAGGATCTCCCTTTCAAACCAATTTTCTTCAATTCCCTCTCAAAAGCGTCGAGGGCAGCCGGGAACGGCGATAAGACCCGCTCCAGGACCCCCTGCACGCATGAAATACCCAGGCCGTAATTCGTGATCGGCACACCTTTTTCCTTTGCCTGGTGCACGCGCCACAGCATCTCACCGCGCGTCAGCATGCAGGAACCGCAGTGGATGACAAGCTGATAGCCCTGCAGGTCCGGCGGATAATCACGCCCCGCGGCATGGTCAATGACAAGGTCTCCCCCGACATACTGGCGCAGCCAGCGCGGGATCTTGACCGTGCCGATATCATCCTCGGCCGCGTGATGAGAACAGCTTTCGGCGATAAGGACCCTGTCATTGGGCTTTAACGCCTTGATATGGGCCGCCCCTGCGGCCAACTCCTGAAGGTCTCCCTTGAACCTGGCGAACAGGATCGAGAACGTCGTGCACTTGACCCCCGCCGGGGTCTGGGCCACCGTCTTCATGACGACCTGCGAATCGCACACGACCAGCTCCGGCGGCTGCCTCAGGTTGCGCAGGACAGCCTCGTATTCCCGTTCCTTGACGACCACAACGATCGCGTCGTTGTCCAGCGCGTCGCGGATGGCCTGCACCTGCGGCAGGATAAGCCTCCCCCGCGGCGCCTGCAGATCGATCGGGACCACAAGCACCACCGTCCCTCCGGCGGGAAGAAGGTCGCCGATCAAGAGCGGCGGCTTGAGAAAATCCGCAGGGCACAGCGTGGTCAAGTGGCGCTTTAATCCGTGCAGGGCCTGTTCTCGCCCATGGCTGTCAGTGCTGGCGCAAAAAATGACCTTGTCCGAGACCCCGCCAAGCCGCTTGAGAAAGGCCTCACCCGGAGGGTCAAGATCGACCTTGTTAACAACGATCAGGAAAGGCTTCCCCTTTTCCTTCAGGATGCTGACAAAATCATCTTCGCTCGCGCCCCAAACGCCGGGCTCAACCACCAGGACAGCGATATCCGAACGGTCCAGCGCGCGGCCCGTACGCTCCAGGCGCTTGGCGCCTAGGGCCGAACTGTCATCCAGCCCCGCCGTGTCAAGGAAGGTCACCGGCCCCAGGGGCAAAAGTTCCATGGCCTTCTCGACAACATCGGTGGTCGTTCCAGCCACGGCAGATGTTATCGCGACGTCCTGGCCCGCAAGCATGTTAAGAAAGCTTGATTTCCCGACATTGGTCCGGCCGAACAGCCCGATCTGAAGCCTCAATGATCTCGGTGTCTTATCCATGCGCCTCCCTGTGCCCGAGCCCGACAAGATTATGTGAGGAAAGGACACGATCCACCATGTCCTTGCCCAGAGCCTCTTCCAGAAAAGCACGCAAGTTCTCCTGGCCAGAGGCTTCGAACTGCTTGAGCAGTTCATTGCAGCGGTCATACCCCACCATGGCGACAAATGCCGTGATAATGGTGCGGCTCTTGTCAACATAGTAACGGCAGCGCGCCTCATCGGCTTTGATCCCGTCAATATGCCGGGTCAACACCGCGTTGATCCTGTTGAGCAACAGCAGCGACCCCAGCAGCGCGTCCGCCAGAAGCGGCATGAACTCGACGATCTGCCCCGTGGCGCGCGAGGCCGCCTCGGTCACCAGCGCGTCATTGGCGATCACCTTCATCGCGGCCTGCGACGCGGCCTCCAGGATGACAGGGTTCACCTTGCCCGGCATGATCGACGATCCCGCCTGCACCGACGGCAGTTTGATCTCCCCCAGCAAATTCATCAGCCTGAGCTCATTGGACATCTTGAGGATATTGACCATGTGGGCTTTCAGGATCCCCGACACCTCGACGAACGTGTCCGCGTTCGCGGTCTCGCCCACAAGATTCTCCGACCTGGACACACCCAGGCCCGTCACCTCCCGCAATTTCTCAATGACAAGAAAAATATAGTCACGGGGGGCACCGATGCCCGTCCCCACCGCGGTCCCGCCGATATTCACGACCCTCAGGCGCTCCTCACACTTGAACGTGCGCCAGCGGTCGCGCGCCACAGCCTCTGCCCAGCCCGAGAACTCGGACCCCAGTGTGATCGGCACGGCATCCTGCATCTCCGTCCGGCCCAGCTTGATGATATCGGCGAATTCCTTCTCCTTGCGCTGCAGAGCTCCCTGCAAAAGAGCGATCGCATCGCTCAGGCGCTTCAATTCCAGGATCGCGGCGATCTTCACCGCCGTCGGGTATACATCATTGGTAGACTGGTGCAAATTGACGTCCTCCAGAGGATGCAGGCAGGCATAGTCGCCCCTGGCTTTGCCCATGATCTCCAGGCCGCGGTTAGCAAGGACTTCGTTGACGTTCATATGGCTCGAGGTTCCCGCCCCGCCCTGAAGCGCGTCAAGCGGGAACTGATCGGCCAGGCTTCCCGCCATGATCTCATCACAGGCCGTGATGATCGCGGTCGCTTTTTCCGCCGGCAAATACCCCAGGTCCCGGTTCGCTCCCGCCGCGGCGCGCTTGACCATGGCCATGGCCCTGATCAGCTCCAACGGCACGCGGCCGCTGGCAAATGGAAAATTCTCCAGCGCCCTCTGGGTATGTATGCCCCAGTACGCCGTGGCCGGGACCTCTTTCTCTCCCAGCATGTCATGTTCGATCCGCATATCCCTCTCCTCCGCTTATGCCTTAGCCATGGCCGAACGCACCGTCACACCCTCAATGGCCCCGAGCTTGCCCGTCAAGGCCCCGATCTCGTCGGATGTCATGTCGACCGTGAGGGTGATAACGCTGCATTTGCGCTCCCGGTACGGCAGGCCGACCCGGGCCACAATGTCCTCGCCGTACGCGGAAAGGATATTGTTGACCTTCGGCGCCGCCGTCAGCCGGTCCTCGATGATGATCCCCACAAAGCCTAATCGTTTAGTCATACCTTTCTCCTTTGTCTTACAAGAAAACAGCCCCGGGCCTGTACTAACAGGACCGGGGCTGGAAGATCTCAACCGGTCCCTTGCTTCAGGCCCTTGAACGAACAGGCCCTGGCTACAGGTATATGTCGACGCGGATCAGGCCTTACTTGGTGTACAGCGGCCGTGACCTGTACTTCGTGTGCAGAAGCTCGTGCGACTTGTGCGACAGCGGCTTTTCCAGGAAATCCCTGTAAAGCTGCTGGACATAAAAATTCTCGTGCGAACAACGGTGCTTGAGCCCCGCATCCTCATCATACAACCCTTTGGCCCGCTGGCGGCGAATTTCATCATTGACCATGTACGGCTGGCCGCCGCCGCCCACACACCCGCCGGGACATGCCATGACCTCGATAAAATGGTAGGGCAAAGGCTCGTTCTTCTGGCGCGCATCCCGGACCTTGTTCATGATGGCCCCGACATTCCTCAAGCCATGCGCGACCGCGATCCTGACTTCCGCCCCCTTGATATTGACCACAGTCTCCTTGATCCCCTGCAGGCCGCGGACCGCGTTAAAATTCACGTTCTTCAATTCCTCACCCGTGATCGCGGCATAGGCGGTCCGCAACGCGGCCTCCATGACGCCCCCGGTAGCCCCGAAGATCGTCCCGGCGCCGGCGTAATCCCCCAGCAATAGATCAGCACTCTCATCCGGCAGCTGGCGGAAATCTATGCCCGCCTGGCGGATCATGCGGATGAGCTCCCGGGTCGTCAGTGACACGTCAACATCCTGGTACCCCGAAGCCGACATGTCGGCCGCGCGGCTGATCTCGTATTTCTTCGCCGTGCAGGGCATGATCGAGATGACCTTGATCTTCGCGGGGTCAATGTTCTTTTTCTGCGCGTAATAGGTCTTCGACAAGGCGCCGACCATCTCGTGCGGGCTTTTGGCCGATGAGAACAGGTCGATCATGTCGCCGTAATATTTTTCCAGGTAATCCACCCACGCCGGGCAGCAGCTGGTAATGAGCGGCAAAGGCCCCTTTTTGTTGACAAAGCGCTCGACGAACTCGTGGCCTTCTTCCATGATGGTCAGGTCGGCCCCGAAATTCGTGTCAAAGACCGCCTTGAACCCCAGGCGCCGCAACAGCGCGTAAAGCTTCTTGGTCAGGTTCGTCCCTACCGGGTAACCGAACCCTTCACCCACGGCCACGCGTACCGCCGGGGCGATCTGCACCACGCAATATTTGTCCGGGTCCTGCAGCAGCGACCATACTTTTTGCGTCTCATCATTCTCGCAGATGGCCCCTGTCGGGCAATGCGCGGAACACTGGCCGCAGCGGACGCACGGGGATTCCGCAAGTTTGATGTCGCCCGCCGGAGCGATGCGCGTCTTGAATCCCCTGTCGATGAAAGAAAGCGCCCAGACATCCTGGCCGTTCTGGCAGACATCGATGCAGCGGTTGCAATGGATGCACTTGCGCGGGTCAAGGATGATCGTACCCGTGGAATTGTCTATGGGAAGTTCCGGGAGCATCCGGTCAAAGCGATCGTCCCGCATGCCGAACTCGGCGCATATCTTCTGCAGTTCGCAATTATTGTTACGGCCGCACACCAGGCAATCCGTGGGATGGTTCGACATGATCAGTTCCAGGACCGTGCGGCGCGTCTGCACGATCTCGGGGTCATGGGTGATGATATCCATCCCCGCTTCCAGGGGCGTGCAGCAGGCCCGCAGCATCTTGCGGTTACCCTTCACACGGACAATGCAAATACCGCAGCCGGCCGAAGGCACAAGGTCAGGATGCTTGCAAAGGGTCGGTATCTTGACCTGCGCTTTCTGGGCTGCTTCGAGAATGGTGGCGCCGGCATCGGCCTCGATCGCGATCCCGTTGATGACGGCTTTGATCTTTATCGTAGTAGGCATACACTAACTCCTTGCGACATTCCGTTATTGGCGCAGGACCGCGCCGAATTTGCACACTTCATAACAATTACCGCAGCCGATGCACTTGGCCATATCAATGGTGTATTTCGTCTGGCGGTCGCCTGAGATGGCGTTGACCGGACAATTGCGGGCGCACAAGCCGCATCCCGTACAGCGCTCCTTGTTGATGCTGTACTGCACAAGGCTGGCGCATTTACCCGCCGGGCATTTCTTGTTGATAACATGCTTTTCGTATTCCATCCCGAAATATTTCATGGTCGAAAGGACAGGGTTGGCCGCCGTCTGCCCCAGGCCGCACAAAGACGCCCGCTGCATCGCCTCGGCGATCTCGCTGAGCTTTTCCAGGTCATCCAGCTCACCCTTGCCCTGCGTGATCTTCTTGAGGATCTCGAGCATCTGCACGCCGCCGATACGGCACGGGGCACATTTGCCGCACGACTCATCAACGCAAAAACCGAGATAAAATTTTGAAATATCCACCATGCAGTCGTTTTCGTCCATGACGATCATGCCGCCGGAACCCATGATGGACCCCAGCTTCTGGAGGCTTTCATAGCCCACAGGGGTGTCAAAGAACTCCTGGGGGATCATGCCGCCGGAGGGGCCGCCCGTCTGGATCGCCTTGATCGCGCGATTCTCAAAGACACCGCCACCGATATCAAAAACGATCTCGCGCAGCGTCGTCCCCATCGGGACTTCCACAAGGCCTGAATTCTTGACCTTGCCTGTGAGCGCGAACACCTTGGTCCCCGTAGACCCTTCGATGCCGATCTTGCCGAAAGCTTCCCCGCCCTTGAAAAGGATATAGGAGACATTGGCCAGCGTTTCAACGTTATTGATGACCGTTGGCTTGTCCCAGAGGCCCTTGACCGACGGGAACGGCGGACGCGGGCGCGGATAACCGCGCAGGCCCTCGACCGACGCGATGAGCGCGGTCTCTTCACCGCACACAAAAGCCCCGGCGCCAAGCCGGATCTCGACATCAAAATCAAAGCCTGAACCAAAAATGTCCTTGCCCAGAAGGCCCTTGGCATAGCACACATCAATAGCTTTCTGGATGCGCGCCACGGCCAGCGGGTATTCCGCGCGGATATAAAAAATACCGTTCCTGGCCCCGACCGCGAACCCGCCGATCACCATGCCTTCGATGACAGCGTGGGGATCACCTTCCAGGACGGAACGGTCCATATAAGCGCCCGGATCGCCCTCGTCGCCGTTGCAGATGATGTATTTCGCTTCCCCCTTGACCGCCCGGGTCAGGTTCCATTTGAGCCATGTCGGGAAACCAGCGCCGCCGCGGCCGCGCAGCCCCGACTTTTTCATCTCCTCGATGACCTTCTCCGGCCCCATGGCCAGGGCATTCGCCAGGCCCTGATAACCGTCATGCGCGATATAATCCTCGATGCTCTCGGGATCAAGGATGCCGCAATGCCGCAGGACGATGCGCATCTGCTTGTTAGGGCGCTCGTACGCCAGGGCATCGACCTTGGCGCCGTTCACGACCGTCTTGGCTACAATGTCAGCGATATGGGTGCTCTGGACATTGATATAAATAAAACCCTCGGGGAGCACCTTGACGACCATGCCTTTGTTGTGCACGCCGATATCCGACACCAGGACCACCTGCGCCTTGTCAGCCAGGCCGTTGTCGCGCAAATGGCTGTTGAAGGACACATAAAGGTCTCGCAATTCCTTCTTCAACGTGCCGCTGGTGTCTTGCATGAGGATCTGTTTCATATTCATTCCTTTGTTACCGAGGCGGATCCGGCTGGTGCGGGATCCGGGATTAAATTTCGTAAATGTGGTTCTCCACGAGTTTCTTCTGGCAAACATGCTCATCCATGATGCGATGGGCCACCTCTTTGTTCACCTTGCCGTAGAACACCCGCGGCGCGCCTTCGATATTGACCTCGACCAGCGGCTCGGCCGAACAAAGCCCGACGCAGCCGCACTTCTTGACGAGCAGGTCCATGTTGCGGGCCTTCGCCTCTTCGGTTAGGACGTCAAAGACCTCTTTGGCGCCCGCCGCCACCCCGCAGGTGCTGTAACCGACGCGGATCCAGTTCTTCGGCTCCTTCGCCTGCGTTTCAGCCTTCAATTTATTCAAGTCATCCCTGGTCATGGCCATAACGGCATTCTCCTGGATTTAAATGGTCTTGGAATGTTCGGCGATGATGCCCATCACGTCGCTTTTCTTGACGGCGCTGTAAACCTTCTGGTCCACCGTGATGACCGGGGCCAGGCCGCAGCAGCCCAGGCAGCGGACGATCTGCAAATGGAACAACCCGTCCTTGGTCGTCTCCCCCTCGTTCACATGCAGGATATCGCGGATCTCCTCGATCAGCGCAGGCGCGCCCTTCAGATAACAGGCCGTCCCCAGGCACACCGCAACATTGAACTTTCCGGGTGCTTTCAGTTTAAAATAGTTGTAGAACGTCAGCACTTCATAGATCCGCGCCAGAGGCATGCCGCTCTGACGGGAAACTTCCAGCGCCGCCGCGCGGGGGACATAGCCGTAACGGTCCTGGATATCATGCAGGACCATGATGAGGTTGCCTTCTTTGCCCTTCCAGCGGTCGACGACGGTCTTGACGTCATCCTGCAGGTTCTCAACAACCATAAAGAGCTCCTTGTTGGGTTGGAATATCCATCGATTATAGGGAGGTCCTGCACATCCTGCAAGAGATTTCCGGGATGACATTAAATCCCTGCTCATACGCCTGTAATAATGCCCCGATCTTTACGGCGTCGCAACCAACCCTTCATTCCTTGACACCTGAACAAGCATCTTGAACGCTTGGACTTTCATATTCACAGCATCGGGCTGCTGCAAACGTTCCATGGCAGCGTTCATCGCCGTGAGCAGCCTTGAAGTGTCCCCTGCCTTGATCTTGTAACCCATTTGAAGCTGGATCTCAATGATACCCTCATGGACAAACATATCCTTTTGGTGGTCCGTCAATTGAGGCCAGTTCTGGCTGGTGACCTCATAGCCATTCCAGCGCGCCTGCTCTTTCGGAAAAAAGAAAACCTGAAGGATATCCTTTTGATCGTAGGCATAGGCAGACCCTTTGTTCCCGGGAAAAGGGTCAACACCAGCGGTACTCTCCGAAGGAAGCGCCAATACCATGGTAGAAAAAATAATAAGGCACGTAATGGCCGCGAAAAGATACACCGTAATTTTCATATGCGCCTGATTTGTTCCTTTCCGTGTAAAACGTCACTCAGATATTTACGCCTTCTTTTCATTGTTCAAATATACCAATAACCCGGTTACACTCAATAACCCGAAAGAAAAGATCCCGAGCTTGTTAAAGAGAGCCCTTCTTTCCTGGATAATGTTCACGCGTTGTATCAGGGCTTCCTCTATAGGCTTTGCGGCTTGCCAGAACGTTTCCCTCTGCCGCAACGAAGAAGCTGCCGTTAATGCTAAATAGATCACAGGGATCAAAACTGTTACGCTGATCCAAATTATGGCCACTTGTTTTTTATTCAGCTTCATATCGATCTTTCCTGCTCACACCTGTTTATGATCCGGCCTGCGGCCGATTCAATTTCCAAACATGGAAATTCAGAATGCCCGCAAACGTAACCCACACAAAATACGGCACGAAAAGCAGCCCCGCGCACCAATAAACCTCCCAGAAGCTGATCATCGTCACCAGGATGCTCACCCACAAAAGGACCAGTTCCGCCAAAGCCCATCCCGGATGCCGAAGGCCGAAGAAGATCACCGACCATCCGGCATTCAGGGCCAGTTGGACGCCGAACAGGACCATGGGCCAGCAGAAAACATTCCTGGGCATCCTCTCCCAGGCCATCCATCCAGCCACGGCCATCATCAGATAAAGGACCGTCCAGACCGGCGCGAATACCCGGTCAGGAGGGTTCCACGACGGCTTCCTGAGCGTTGGATACCAGCTTTTAATGGAAGCCCCCGTAAAGACCGAGCCTGCGGCCGCCGTTGCAAAACATAAAATTATGAAGAATATCAAAGAGTTCACCTGTTTCGATTTAAAGATCGGTGATCATCTTAGCACCATCCTTCGCGTTTTTCAGCCACTTTCTCTAGTGACACACTCTTAAACCGTGTAACTCTATTGATCAGACCTGCTCCCCTTGTTTCCGGCCAAAATATAATTTATATTTATATAAATAATTTGGTAGATATGCCTCCATATACTCCTGCTACAAAGAAAATCATTTTTTCCAGGTCGATCTCCCTTGTCCTGCGCGTGTTCATGGGCATCAATATCCTGCTTGGACCCATCCAGGCCCATGCCGAATACCTTGTCACACAGCCTATAGCTGCCATGAACCTGCCGCCTGCCGGTACCAGGGTCATGCCAAGCGCACCGGTATCTCCGGCAACCATGATGGGCCTGAACGTATTCCCGGATAACCCGCTAAAATTCGATTTCCTGGTGACCCGACCGGATCCCCATAACCCGCCGGAACAGGAATACGGGCAGCTAATCCAATATTTCCTCACCTCTTTGACGACCCCGGAAAAAAACATGTGGGTCAACCTCTCACCCTATGAAAAAGAAAGGATCATCCCCGAAACTTTCGGCCGCACAACCATGGGGCGCGACCTTCTGTCGCTGGATTACATGCTCAAACAACTTTCCGCCTCGTTGCTGGACCCTGATGCGCCGCAGGGCAGACAATTCTGGGCGCGCCTCTATGCCAGGGCACAAACCGAATTCGGCACCACTGACATCCCGATGAACACCTTCAACAAGATCTGGATCATCCCGGATAAAGCCACGCTGTATGAACATGCCGGGGGTGTCATGATCATCGCTTCCCATTTGAAAGTCATGCTGGAAGAAGATTATCTGGCATTGAACGCCAGCCGGCAAGATACCCCTGCCGTTCCAAAAGACACGCTGATCAGCGGCATGTCGGCGGAAATGGCCCGTAACGTGCTGCTGCCGGAGATAGAAAAAGAGGTCAATGAGGGCGCCACGTTCCAGCGGCTGCGCCAGATCTACCATGCCATGCTCCTGGCCTCCTGGTACAAGGACACCCTGAAAGAAAGTGCCCTCGGCAAAACACTCGTCGATCAAAACAAGATCTCCTACGTGACCGCCAATGGCAACGCCATCAACCAGGAGATCTACAACCGTTATGTAAGGACCTTCAAGGATGGCGTCATCAATATGGTCCGGGAAGAAACAGATCCTCTTTCCCATGAACTTGTACCACGGAAATATTTCTCGGGGGGCGTTACCTTAACAAGTGACCACGCCACGATCACGTCCGATGCGGCCCAGGAAGATCCCAACACGTTGCGCCGCATCACAACCATCCTGCGCCAATGGCCTGCGATCAACAGGGTCATGTGCCGCCTCAGTCCGTCTCCAAAAACATCGACGGCCACTGAACTCCCCGACATCCAGGCCAGGTTCGATGATTACCTGGCCCAAGATCCGTACCTGAAAGATTTCAAGGACACGCCGCTAAGGAACGCCTTCACGCCTGAGATCATGGCAGCACTGCTTTACGACAAGACCCTGAGGGCCGTCTTCCTGCGGCCCCTTTACCAGGCGTCCGGCCAGGTTGGCCCGCTCAAAGCCGTAAACCAGAACGTGCTAAAAAGATTCGGCGGCAAAGCCCTGCTGGATACATATACCGGGTTCCTTGCCGGCAATGCGGCCAGAGCCAATGAAGAAATGATCAAAGGCAACCGGATCATCGTCGGCGTGACCGACCGCTGGAGCAAACAAGCATTCGCGATCCATACTAACCCTGTCAACGTAGCGAACAGAAGAAGATGCTTCTTCCCTCTTCCCGATGGCTCATGGCTCGCCATTAAAGGCATCGGCGACCTGAATGACGAACAAAGTACCATTCCGTGGCAATATGAAAATGACCATCTCATGGGACTGGCCAACCTGTTTGAAGCCAACTTTGCAACACTGGGCAGAAAGATAACGCAGGGGTCGTCTTTTATGTCCAATGAACTGCTGGGTTACAGGGAATTAAAAGTTCTGCCCAACGGCTCAGGAGAATTAATAAAAACATCAGAAATACCCGTTCTTCAACAATTTAGCGATGAGAATGAGGTCAAGAATTCTGTTGTCTTGATCTTCGACCGGGTCTTGTCGCCCCACCGGTGCATCAAACTGCCCCAGATCCTGGCCAATGACCCCGGATTAATAAAGCTCCATGCCAGCATGGTCCGTGTGCTTGTCAACAATAGGCTCACGGCCCCGGGATCACCCCGGGACATGATCCTCGACCTGATACGCCAGACAGCAAAGAACATGGCTTTCAAAACCAATGAACACCTTTACAAAGCCAGCTATCATCTTCAAGATATCGGCATCGTCCGCGGGCAAGAAGCTGATAACGAAGAATTTATTCCATTCGCTTCCATGATTAGGATAGTTTCAAGCCACACCCACATCCCCTTTGTTTTATCCACCCTGCAAGATCACGCCTTGAACATGAACGATATTTATTCCTGCCTTGAACTGCTCTTATCGCTGGAACAAACACTACGCCATGACAGCAGCACAATATCCATCTTCCAGTCTCCGCAGGAGAGCCTGACACTGTTCTTAACTACGTATTTCTCAAGCCTCTCGGATGAAAACCTGAAAATATGGCTTAACACCTCCGACGTGATCCAATTCGGGCAACGTGCCCGGAATGTCTCGCGCCTGGTCCAATCGCTTTACCTGCCGCTGGCCATCAACCAATTCCATCCCGCCCCTTCAGGCCATATCAACCGTGATAAGTTTGAGGTCCTGCTGATGATCCAGACCCTCCTGGAGCATGAAGCCGAACGACGTGCCGGAGTAAAACAACCATTAGGACCTTCGTCAGCACCAAGGTCCCCCTCGATCCTGATCTCAACACAGTTCGAACCATCTCACATCCTGGTCAGGGAAACTTTTAAAGACAGTGAAAAATTCGGGAATTACAATTTCCCCGCAGAAGACAAGGGGTTGATCACGGCCGCATTCCAAACCATAGCGAAAGCTTACCCAGCCCATATTTTCCCGGAAAATACCATTGAACAATGCATCGCCTATGGCACGGGCAATAAAACACATCATGATGCACTCCAGGCCATACTTGGCCAGATCCCGGCATCCCCCGACAATACGGCTGCTATCATTAAAGAAGTGTTATATGTCACAAGGATCACCGCCAAATACACCTTGAACGAAAAACAAACGCGGCGCCTTCTTGGCTCCTTTATAAATGCAACACCCTCTCCCGCTCCTGAACCCATGAGCCTGGAAGATCAGATCAAGGATCAAATCCAGGATCAAGTCATGCACCATGAAATCGAACAATTAAAGACCGATGATCACGTCTTCTCACTTGACAACATCAATCCGCTCGACCTGGGAGACCCTGATACACTGAAAGAAGTGGATGCGTCCATGAACAACGCCGATGCGGAACTCCTGGACCTGCGGGCCAGGTTCGATGAATACCTTGCCCGTGATCCCTACCTGAAAAGTTTCAAGGACACACCGCTCAAGAAGGTCTTCACGCCCGAGATCATGAAAGTGCTGCTCAACGACCCGGTCCTGCGCCCTGTATTCTTGCTGTCATTGAGTGAATCCAAAGGCGAAGTCGGCCCCCTGAAGGCGGTGGACGAAGAACTGGCCGCCAGGATCGGCGGGAAAGCCACGCTTGATGCCTACACGGGATTTCTCGTCGGCAATGCAGGGCAGGCCAATGAGGAAATAAAGAGGAGCCATAAGATCATTGTCGGCGTGACCGACCGCTGGAGCGATATAACATTGATGCCCAATAACGCCTTCAATGTCGCCAACAGACGGCGCGTCTTCTTCCCGCTGCCCGACGGATCATGGCTGAGCATCAAGGGCGCCGGCGACCTTAACGACGAGGAAACGCTCACGACCTACAACTATTACCCGGACACAAGCACCATGTACGGGCTGATATCCCTGAATGAGGTCTTGCGCGTAGAGGCCTTCAAAGAAGCCCTAAAAAACCCTGTTTTTATGACCAATAAATTCCTGGGATACAGAAAACTGAATGTTCTTACAGACGGCCTTGGAGGTCTCACGCCCGTATCAAACGCCCAGTATGTCCTGGACTTTGAACAGGTACTAACGCCTCACCGGCTTTCCAAATTACCGCAATTGCTGGCGGCTGACCCCGGATTGCGCAGGCTGCATGCCGACCTTCAAAAAGTATTCATCAACAATCACATGCCTGCCCCGCCTTCGCCGCGTGACATGCTGTTGAACGTCATCCGGCAGATGGCGCTAAACCTGGCTTTCAAGAACAATAACCACCTTTATAAACTGACCTACCATGCCCAGGATGTCGCTTTCAGCGGTGAAGAAAGCGATCGTAATGAGCTGATCCCTTACGAATCCATAGTTGAACGAATGTCCAGCGATGCCTATCAACTGTTTATTCTGCCCATACTTAAAACATACAAATTGAACATGAATGATATTTACAGGAGCTTGCGGATATTACTTTTACTCACGCAAAACCTGTCATCCTATGACGGCACGGCCAATTTGATCGGAGAACCACAACAAGCCCTTCATTTGTTCTTTAATACATATTTCTCAAACCTCTCCGATCAAAACCTGACCGCATGGCTCGACACGTTCGACGTGATCGAATTCGGGCATAGCAAACGCTGCGTTTCACGCATGCTCCAGTCCATTTATCTTCCATTCGCTATAAACCAGTTCCATCCCGCCCCTTCCGGCCACATCAACCGCGACAAATTCGAGGTCCTGCTGATGCTCCAAAGCCTGCTCGACCATGAAGCCCAGCGCCGCGGCATCGCGCTCCCTTCCATATCAACTTCAACACCGGTCTCTCCGTCAATATTGGGATCCGAGAAATATGCCGCATTGTTCAGGATCGTTCAACGCAACCAGGCACATCGAACTCTTCCCCTGCCTGCCAAGGATATAAATTTGATCGCGACCGCCTTCCATAACATAGCAAGAGCCTATCCCCTGTTAAACACACCGCCGGACGCCGTGCAGCAATTCATGGCTTACGGGATGGGAACAACAAGCCATCAAAATGCTTTCCAGTCCCTGTTGAAGGCCATGCCTGAACAATCCGCGGGCATGCAACATATAATTCGGCAGGCCCTGCATGTGGTCCGGATCACCGCCAAATATGACCTGTCCCCGGAAGCCATGGCCCTTCTTTTAACCACCGCGACGACCAATACCCCTGTGTCGCGATCATCTCTCCTGCTGACAGACTCATTCGATCTTCCCACGCTGCTCAATGAGATAAAAAAATTAATGAAGACCGAGTCGCTCACGGCGTCAAGCGCACCCGATCCGCTGCGCCTTGATGGCAACCAGAGAACCTTGAAGGAAGAGAACGGACTCCCCACGCTCGACCTGGGAGAACCTGATACGCTGAAGGAAGTGGACGCGTCCATGGAACTGTCCGAAACCAGGAAAACAGACGGCGGTATCGACCTGAACCGGAATATGATGGCCCTGGACGTAAAGAAAGAAAATGCGGGCTTTCAAAAAAAGACAGGGGCCCTGGCTGCAGACAATACGGGATATTTTATCCCCATCATCACAGATATCTTCCCTGTTAAAGACGTCATGTCCTTTTTACCGGAAACGCATTGAGGTGACCTGATCCTGGTCTCCCTAAAAATGTAATGTGCCCACAGTCCCTCTGTTGTAAAATATAACCTTATGAAAAGATCCGTTTATCTGTGGCTTACGATCGGCTTCATCATTTTATACACGTTCGGCTTTGCCTGGCGGCATCCGCATGCTGTGCCGCTGCCGGTGAATGCCGCGCTGGGATACGGCGGGCCTCTCGAGATCGGACTGACAGCCACGGCACAGGGGGAGATCACGGAGGTCAAGGTCATCCGTCACAACGAGACCCCTTCTTACATCACGGGCCTGCCGGGCTTCCTGCGGCAATTCACGGGCCGCACGGTCCACAGCCCTTTGAAACTCGGCAAGGACATCGATGCCATGTCCGGAGCGACCGTCACGAGCCGCGCTGTCCTGCTGGCCGTGAAAAAAGACCTCTTTGGCAAGATGAACCTTCCCGCGCCTTCTGACGACGGGGCGGGTGCTCTTCCATGGGCCCAGGTCCTTGTCCCGGTTTTCCTGTGGCTGCTAGCTGTCACCGCGCTCCTGCGGCGCGACAACGCCCTGCGCTGGGCGGCCATGGCCGGCGGGTTTGTTTATTTCGGTGTCATCACCCATACCATGCTTTCCATTGTCCAGGTGGTGCAGGCCGGGACATGGCACATCCCCGGCTTCAGGGATAATCCCCTCTGGTGGCTGGTCATTGCGACAGGACTTGCCGGGGGTTTATTGTTCGGCCGCGTCTACTGCGGCAGCCTGTGCCCTTTCGCGCTGGTGCAGGAACTCCTGCATCTGCTCATCCGGCGCAAGCGCCGGGCCGCAGCAGCCGTTTCCCCGGGCCTTGACCGCCACGCGCGCCTGATCAAATATGCCCTGCTCTTTCTGATCACTGGACTTTGTTTTGCTTTGGGCAATGCCGCGGCCGCGAACATGGAGCCGTTCATCACGCTTTTTTCAGGGCACGGCAGCAAGGTGGCATGGTTCCTCCTCGCGCTCATGCTCATCATGGGCATATTCAATTTCCGCTTCTGGTGCACCTGCCTCTGCCCGGTGGGCGCCTTGACCAGCCTGATCGCGGTGTTCAGCGTCAACAGGATCGTCCCGGCCAAAACCTGCACGGCCTGCGACGCCTGTGTGAACGCCTGCCCGGCCGCGGCGATCGCCAAAGACGCCGGCGGCCATCCCGTCGTTGACATGGCGGAGTGCATCACCTGCGCAAAATGTCTTCGCGCCTGCCCCGTGAACGCGCTACAATTAAAGCGGGGTCCCGATGAAAAGGCATGACAATATCTTTATTTTTCTGACCGTCGCGGCCGTGGCCTCCATCGCGTGGGTCATCAGCGATAACATCGCAACGTCCCTCGGGCAGGCGACCATGACAACGGAGTCGGTCCGGCAAAGCTTCATCAACATGAAACTGCCGCTGCATGAAGGGAAGTACTGGAAGGTGTCCGATGAATAAAATCGAATGTACCCTTTGTCCCCGGCGCTGCAAGGTCCCCGAAGGCGGCCGCGGCGACTGCCGCGTGCGCACCAACGTGGGTGGGAAACTTTTTTCCCTCGTGTACGGCAACCCCTGTTCGGTCCATATCGACCCGATCGAGAAGAAACCTTTCTTCCACATCGTCCCGGGATCCACGGCCTTCTCCATCGCCACCGCGGGCTGCAACCTGCACTGCCGTTATTGCCAGAACTGGCAAATATCGCAAATACCGCCCGAAGAGGCCCACAGCGAACAAATGCTCCCCGAAGAAGTGGTCCGCCAGGCGCTGAAGAACAACTGCCGCAGCATTGCCTACACCTACTCCGATCCGATCGTGTACTACGAGTACACCATCGACACCAGCATCCTGGCGAAAGAGAAAGGTCTCCTGAACATCCTTGTGACCGGCGGGTACATCGAGCAGGAACCCTTGATAGAACTGTGCAAGTCCGCGCACGCGATCAAGGTCGATCTCAAAGGCATCACAGAGGAATTTTACAAGAAAATGTCACGGGCCACCCTGCAACCCGTGCTGGACGCGATCGTCACGATCAAAAAGTCCGGCGTCTGGCTGGAGCTGTGCAACCTCATTGTCCCGACGTGGAATGACAGCGACGCCGACCTGCGCCAGCTGATCCGCTGGGTGAAGGACAACTGCGGCAGGGATACGCCGCTGCATTTCTCGAAGTTCTGGCCCATGTACCAGCTGTTGGACCTGCCGCCCACACCCAATGAAACCATCACGCGCGCGTGGGAGATGGCCAAAGCCGAAGGCATGCCGTTCGCCTACGTGGGCAATATCCCGGATCACCCCGGCAACAACACCTACTGCCCCCACGACGGAAAATTACTGGTAGCCCGCCTCGGCTACGAGGTTCAGGAAAACCATATTATTGACGGAAAATGTGAATACTGCGCAACCGCTATACCGGGGATATGGAAATGAAACGCCGCAATTTTCTGAAGCTATGCCTGGGAGGCCTGACAGGGATATTCATGAACAACTGGCTTAAACCTTTCAACGCCCCCAAGGGGCCGAACCTCAAGGAAGCGCGCTTTTACAGGTCCGCAGATACATTAGCAGGCTGATCACAGCCATCAGGGCCATGGTCGCGGCAAAACCCCACAGCGGCACCAGAAAAAGCCCGGCACACAACGCCCCGGCCCCCGCCCCGATAACATCAGCCGCGTAAACTTTACCCGCTCGCCCTTCACCCGCCATGACCGTGAACAATCCGAACTGTATCCCCGCGGCGACCCCCGCAAGGACTGGAAAGCCCCACAAGAACGCCGGCCATCCCAGACCCGCGATGAACAGCACGGCCAGCAAGGCCTGCAACCCCGGGCCCGCCGGCACAGCCCATCTCAACGGGATCAGGGACAATATCCTTGTGCCCAGGAACGCCCCCAGCATGAACCCCGCGGTCAAAAGCCCTACCGCCGCGTAGGCATACCCGAAAAAAGCCTGGACGGCAAAAATGACAGCGACCTGAAAGACCATTTGCGTAAAACCCATAAGCCCGGCCCCGATGAAAGGCACCGCGCAGGGATAGAACATTGAGGCCACGATCAAGGCGCACGGCAACAGCAGCCACAGGAATTTTGGCGACCCTTCCACAGCCTCGACGATCTTTGAAAAGACGCCGCCATACCCGCTCGTCATGAACAGGAAGGAACGCTCGACCGTCACAGGGCGTTCGTCCGTGCCCACCTCGCGGGCGCCGTCCATCCAGTCCCGGACCGCGTCCATCCGCAAAGGGCTCATGCGGTCATTCAGGTAATACCCCCGCATGAACTGCGTCACGATCTTGCGTTCCTGCAAGCGCCGGACAAGAAGGTCTGCCGTAAGGACCGGGATGTGATCGCCGGCGATAAATGTCATTTTATCTCCAGGGATAACCCGCACATCCTTGAAAACCGCCGACAAAGTGGCCATCACCGAACGCGCGTAGGCCATGCCCTGGCGGTTAAGGGAATCCGCGGATGAACTGATCGTCACGGACACAAGGCCGCCACGGCTCAAATGCCGGCGTGCCAGGGAAAAAAACTCGCGCGTGAAGAAACGCCCCGTCAGCAGGGCGGCCGGGTCACCCCCGTTCACCGCGATGACATCATAAAGGTCCGGCGCATGATCAAGCGATGTCCTGGGATCGCCGGCCATAACCACAAGCCGCGGGTCACGCACCTCGGCGATATAGTCACGCTCAAGACGAAGCGCCTGCGGATCAAGCTCCGCGTAATCAAGCTGCTGCAGCGGATGCTTTAGCGCTTCCGCGCCAGCCTGCGACATGCCGCCGCCGATCAAGAACATCCTGCGCGGCGCGGGATGGATGAGCAGTCCCGCATGGACCTCTTCAGCCGCAAGGGCATCCTGCGCGGTGAAAAGGTGTTTCCCGTTCTCAAAAAGGCTCCGCTGGCCACCTCGCTCCACGACGGAAAGTTGCCCATAATGCGTCTGGCGCGATGTTACGACCCTGTAGCCCGGCCAGGCGGCCTGCTGTGCCCATTGCGCCACACCACAGGGCAAGGGAACGAAGAAAACAAACGTCATCAGCAGCCCGCCCGCCACAAAACCAAGCGCCTCAGCCCCGTAAACCCTCACCGCCGCCCGATCGGTCCCGCCAGCTTTGGCCAGGATCGCGAAAGACGCGCCCAGCGCCATGGTGAGCGGCAATAAAAGCCCTGCCGCAGCCACAGCCACGCTGCCTGGCGGCGCGATACTGCCCAGGGGAATGCCCAGCGCCGGTTTGAGAAGCATGGCCCCAAGAACGGTCAGCGGAAGCAATAATACGCAAGAGATCAAAAGGATAAAAGCGAGGCGGCGATCACAGGACCGGGTGACCGCACTGCCCGCGGCAATGCCCGCCAGCCAAGCCCCGAGGACAACAGCAAAAACGAATTCGTTGCCGCTGAAGGCCGTCATCAGCGCGCGGATCAGGATGACCTGGGCCAGTGCGGCTAAAAAGCCCAGGATGCCCGCGAGCGGCAGAACACCTGAGATCGAAAAATATCTGGCTGGATCATTTCTTTTCATGGCAGTCACCAAAAGATCCGGAACATGTCCCGTTGCGTGTCAATGCGCAAAAGATATGACAAAGATACCGGCGACCATAAGGCCCACCGCGAACAGGCGCTCCCTGCCGCCCCCCTCTTTCAGGAACCACATCCCCCACAACGCGCTCATCATGACACTGGTGCGCTTGATCGCGATCACATACGGCACAATGGTCAATTTAAGCGCGTTCATCTGGAACATCATGACCAGCGCCATGCAAAAGCCTATGGCCACAAGCCACGGCCATACGCTGCGCACTTTGGCTTGCGCGTCCTTGACCTTGACGATCATGATGATCCCCAGGAGCACGGCCACCACTGCGTTGAGCGCCAGGCTCCAGGTCAAGGGCGAAGAATTGCGCACCCCGATCTTGTCGATGTTGCCGCCGATGCTGTAAAGGACCGCCACGATGAGCATGTAACGGCTGCCGCGCGCCTTGATGAGCCTGCGGAAAGGCGCCAGGACATTTTCCTGCTGGGGATGATAAAAAAGGACATAACACCCCAGGACGATCAGGACCATGCCAAGGATCCCCAAAGGTTTCGGGAATTCCCCGACAATGATCGGGGACGTAACCAGCAACAACAGTGGCGTGAAGCTCAGCATCGGGATGGTCAACGAAAGGTCGGACTGTTCAATGGACTTGAAAAAGAATACCGAGGAAACGGTTAGAACTAGCGCCGTGGCCAGAAGCGCGGGCCAGAACTCGACGTGCGGGGCAACGGGATGCTCCCAGATGCACAGCAGGCCAAGGAACGGCAGCGAAAAGAAACTCACCGCCCAGGCCGTGATATAAGGGCTCACACGCTTTGAAACACGCTTGGAAAGAATATCCTGCGCGGATGTGCAAACTGCTGTGAGGAAGGACAAAACAAGCCACATGATAGGAGGTATTTTACCCGGATCGCAGGGGCCGGCATAGAAATATCTATTTTTCTAACACAAAATCCGGATGGTACACACCCGTCAGCATCTGGTTCTTTTTGCCATGGGCCGGGACCTTGCGGACCTTGAAACCCTGCGCCTCGAGGCCGCGGCGCACAAATCCCGCCACGGTGAATGTGGACAAGGTCGTGCCGGGCTTGCTCAACACGGCCATGGCTTCAAACACCTGATCCGACCACATCGCTGGATTCTTCGACGGCGCAAACCCGTCCAGAAACCACGCGTCAGCGCCCTGCGGCGCCAGATCTTCTGCCTTGATACGCTTGAGCGCGGCTGGCGCATCATCAAAGACAATGGTCAAACGGACCCTGCGGTCATGGAAATACCAGTCACGGACAAGCCCGGGTAAAGGCTCATACTGCGCGGCCAATTCCTGGCCCAATGCGGCCAGCGCCGGCCAGAGCGCCAGGGCCCGGGCTATATCCTTCTTCTGCAAGGGATACAATTCAAGCGACACAAAATGCAAATTCCAGGAAGGCGGCGCGCACTGCTCCCACAATTGCCGGGCGCAGCAGAAATCCAGCCCCGTGCCAAAGCCGGTCTCCATGATAGTGAACGTCCCTGGACATACAGGGTCGAGCGCTGAAAAACGCTCCTGAAGGGAATTGCCGCGGCAGCAAACGTGCACTGCTTCAACGTAGCCATTATCCTGGCAGAAATACTGGTCATTGAACGCGATAGAATACGGCACGCCGTTAGCACCCCAGCGCAAGCCGCCCGTGGGTGAGATCAACTGGCCCATCGTCCGACCAAAGAATAGAAGTGCTCAGGGACCGGCGCATTGAACGTCACGCGGTCCTTTGTTTTGGGATGCGGGAAAGAGATCGCGTACGCGTGCAGCGCAAGGAAAGGATACTTGGCCCCCGGCCGGCCATACTTCGTATCACCGACGAGCGGATGCCCGTGATGCGCCATGTGGACACGGATCTGGTTCTTGCGCCCGGTCAACAGGTCAATTTCAAGCAGGCTGTATCTGTCCGTCACCTTGATAACTTTATACGCCGTGCGGGCGAGCTTGCCGTCTTCCGCTTCTTCCAGAGAATGCACGCGGTACTTGTCATCCTCGACCAGATAGCTTTCGATCAACCCCTCGGGCTTGGCCAGGCGCCCGTGCACAACGGCATAATATGTTTTTTTGGTATCAGGCCAGTTGTTCTTGAGGGTCTGCTGGATCGTTTCACTCTTCGCAAAAATGAGCACACCTGACGTTTCCCGGTCCAGCCGGTGCACAACGTAAACACAGCGGTGCGAACGGGAATTGCCCTTGCGCACGTAAAGATTGAGAAGCTGGTGAACGGTCCGCTCACGTTCATACATCGCGGCGACGGTGAGAAGGCCAGCCGCCTTGTTGCCAACGATGATGTCATCGTCCTCATAAAGAATGTGAAAACCTTTGGGCTGATGCTTTCCCGAGACAGGTTTATTGGTATGCCGCGCCATCATTTTCCTTCCATGGCCGCTGCTCCGGCGCCGTTGAACAAAGGCAGTCCCGCCGCCGGACGTATGTTCACGATAACCGGCACCAGGCCGTCGATGTGGATATTGTCCAGGTCCTGCTGGGCTACCGGCAAAGGCACCCCGGCGCCGTCGCGTTTGATCTGCATGTCGAGATTGGAGGCGGCGAAGTCGATACCGCCTGGCTGAACAACTTTCTCTGCCATGTCAGAAGACCCTGAATTTGATCCAGTTACTTTGCGTTTCGATGTTGTTGCGGCCTGATCAGGAAACCGTCTTATATCTTCTATGGGTCGTTCAGATTTAATTAATAGCCAGTCGTCTCCCCTGAATGATATCCCATCAATCCCATAAATGTAAGCCACAACATCAATCAAATAAGGTGCCAAATGCCATAAATTATGATCAAATTCATCGTTATCAAAAACTTTAAACATCTCATTGCGAATTAAAGATACGGAACTATCAGACACGACATCCCCATCAAATGAAATCTTGACCCAGGAATCTGATTCCTGTAAAAATTTTAACAATGCCCTGTTCCCATTATTAACAAAAGTCCAAATGGATCTTCCATTAAAATAAGATTCCGCCTTACCCCACGAAAATCCATCACGACAAATATGCTCGACATCTTCGGGCGATTGAGTAACTCGCTTATGATTAACCTCATGGAACAATTCAAGAATTTTTCTTTCTCTACCAGAATAATACGATCCCATCTCCAGGACAAACTTTGCCAACTTCTTGCTCTGAATTAATGCCTGCCGCAACGTTTTTTTGGAACCTTTTTTAAACGGCTCATCCAACGTTATAAAAATATATGGCATTTCAGCGATAGCTTGACCCAACAATCCCGGCATCAGCTTCATACCGACAGAATTGAACAATGTAAAATTGTTATTCTGCGTATCATTCCGCAACCAAACCTCTTCTCCTCCCGGAGCCACAAAGCGCAAGTTGAACTCAAGCCGCGCGAAGGCTGACGGAGGGGTAAACCTTGCTTCCAGGATATAATTACCATCCCCGTCACGCTCATCCGTGGCCGTCAATACGAGCGGCAGGTCACTTTCAGGCGCAGACCAGTCACGATAACTGATACCTCCTTCGTCAATATCAACATGGCTGAAACGTACAGATCCTTTTATACTCTTAAGATATCTGTCAAGACGCTCACGGGGCATCTGTTTGTCATTCAACGCCATGGCGAACCTGAGGGCGACCTGCCCTTGCTTGTCGACAACGACTTCGGAGCCATTTGGCTGCTGGATATGCCCTGACCAGATCAACTTTACCGCAGATAAATCACTCGCCACATCCATTGCGGTCTGGCTTTGATCCGGAACATTCTTTTTCAATTCAGCCACACGATCCTCAATATATTCGGAGAGCGTCATGGACAACACGCGGAAATCAGCATGTTCGTATTGCTTGCGGATCGGCATCCCCATTTTCAACAGGGCCACGAATGACATTGCGTCCGTCATCGATGCCGCGCCGCGCCCGAAGGGATTGGCCTGGATGAACCACCACTCATATTCAGCGAGCGCCGCCAGACGAGCATCCCTGGTCAATGACTCATCCATCACGCTATCCCAGCATTCTGTTAAACGCCGCATAATGGCGGGCACATCCGCGTGCTCTGCATGATAAAGCCTGATCCTTCCATCGTCCTTGACAACTATCATCTGGCGATAGAACTTCCCGGTCTTCCCGATCTCTTGCAAGACATAATACCTTACCATGTCAGGAAGGGTCTCTTTGACAAAACCTTCCAGAGCAAGCCGCTTGCGCACCTTATCATATAATTGCCCATACCTGCCGGACGGGCTCATGGGCGTATTCGGGACACCCCAGCCCTTGTCTTTAGCGAAACCCAGCAACCGGCTCGTTAACGCATCACGCAAAATGAGCGCGAACTTATACTCATCGAAATCCGGGTCCAGCAGCACCACTGACAATCGCGCTTTATACACCAGACCCAATATCGGTAAATGTTTCTTTTCGGAGTCCCTGGCCAGAAAGGCCGCGGCCGCTGCCATGACTGCGCCGAATTCATCGTTCGAATGGAACTTTGAATCTTCCTCGACGCTGATCGCCGTGCGGATCTTTTCCTGCAAGGGGTCATCTGGATCAAAATCGGGCACACGGGACTTATGGAACCGCAACCTCTTATCCCAGGGGCCTTTGGCAGCGTCATCGGAACTATCGAACGTCATCGACCCGTCCGCTTGATCGCCGACGGAAGGCCCTTCATGATGCTTTTTGAGGCCCTTAGTTAATTCGGCGGATCGATCCGCCTTGTACTCCGGCAAGGTCATCGATAAGGCGCGAAAATCAAGGTGTTCAAATCTCGCGCGTAACGGCAAACCCATCTTAGATTGGGCCACCAGCGACATCGCGTCCCCGATCGACGCACCACCGCGCCCGAAAGGATTCGCCTGGAAAAACCACCACTCGTATTCCGCCAGGGCCGACACGCGCTGGTCCTTATCAAGATCATCCGCCATCATCTTGTCCCACAATTGCTGCAAATGGGCCAGGATCGAAGGAATGATGATATCCGGCGCTTTATAGATACGGACCTTTTCGTTATAACGTTCCAATACTTGCCAATAGGACTCCCCGGTCGCTCCGATCTCCTGCGCGCGCGTATAACGCGTCCCTTCGGGAATAGACTCCATATTAAAGCCTTCCGCCGCAAGCCGCTGGCACAGCATCACATATAATACGGCGTAGCGCCCCTTGCTCGATATGTCGGAGTACCGAACCCCCCGCTGTTCATCCGGCAACCCCAGCAACCTGGTATTGACAGCGGCCCTCAGTGAATCTTCAACAGGCCGTTCCGCCAGCACTGCCCTATTCGATGCCGCCAGTAATCTTGCCTGGAATATGGCGCTTAACACCCACATATGCCTTTTTTCGTGCTCCCTGCATAAAGAAAAAATGGTCGCCGCCATATATTTTACGAACAAGGGATTCAGGTTGAACCTTGAGTCCCCCAGGTCAAAAATGGACCTGCGGATACTCTGATATAACGGATCAAATAGATCCACCTCTGGAATGACATACGCTGATCCCAGCGTCTTCCTGAAAACTTCACCCGGCATCGCTTCTGCCCTCTTCAACATCACCTCACTGGCATCGATCTTCCCGGCGTCCGCCATATCCTTCGCTGACAACCTTGCGGTTCGCTCAACGATCTTCTCGAACATCGCCCCGTCCGCGACCATGCCGCCCGAAAAATATTTACGCGGGATAACCTCCTGCGTGAACCGGTCCATATCTTCCTTGATCATGTTGCAAGCGCCGGCCTTGAACGCGGCGACGTACTGTGCATAAATCTTCTGGTTATTGGCAGGGTTTTGATCGATACCTTTGACTTTAGACCGGTCCGCGTACACATGCGCCAGGATAGAATTTTTTAGCGCGCGTTTGTACCACGCGGCCAGGAGCATCCCGCTGTACACCTGGCGGAGTTTGGCAAAATTTTTGCCTTCATTCACTTCTTTTTCTATCGCCGGGACAATGATCGAACGCATGACTTCCTGAGAAATAGCAGCGGACCCGTTTTCATCCGAAGGTGTGCTGCCGGAACCGCCTGCTTTGGCTGCAAGGTAATCCTTTTCCATCATGACTTTCAGGTGATGCTCAAGGACATAGACCGTGTTCCCCTTCTCATAAAGCACTGCTTTATCAGGGGTGATCCAAACCTTGTTGAAAATGTCGGTCGGGATATCCGTTGTGCCGAATTTCTGATACGCGCGGCTGTAAACCCCATCCCAGAACTTCCTGCCAAGCTCTGTATCAGGGTTGGTCAATGACGCTGCGACCTGTTTGAGCAGATAGTCTTGCGCCAGAAGGTCGCGGCCCATCGCGGTGAAGCCAAAATTGTCCGGGATAATACGGTCTTTTTCATAAGGTGAGAGGTTCACCCACTGGTCCGTGTCGGGAATGGCCAAAGACGCCAGGAAATACCTGATCAACCGGGGATACGCTACCCGTTTCTGTTCCTCCGTCATCGGCTCGTCGCCGCGGTGAATAAGAAAATCAAGCTTGAAAGGATCGGACGGATCGATGACCATGCCCTTGAGATGGGCGGGCGTGAATGCGGGCATGAGGGCGGTCACGGCACCAGGCCATCGATACAAATGTTGTCCAACTCCTGCTGGCCCGCCGGCAAAGGCATCCCGGCACCGTCGCGCTTGATCTGCATGTCGAGGCTGGACGCGGCGAAATCGATACCGCCGGTATTCTTTAACTGAGCCCCATCCAGGTTGTCAGGTCTTTCTTCATGGCGTACTTTACCAAGATTGTAGGCCGATTCAAATTCTTTGTAACCACCATACAAAACCGTCCCAAAACATTTTGTACAATCACCCGCAGTCTTGAGATCAAAGAGGCCGCCCGCACCGGTCAGAAATCCTTCAGGACTAAAAAACCCCATCTCTGTGTATTTGGGCATTCCCGTTTCATGTTTAAAACCTGTTTGATACGGCTCTCCCCGATATGATCTCACGAACACCACATGCATCAAAAGCTGCCATTCCTTCCCGTCGGGGTCCACACGATGCCCCATCCGCTTGCCGATCAATTGGACATCATCAATTGTCACTCCAAGATACTTCGCAACCTTCGCTTTTAAAGGCGCCAGCATATTAGGGTCATCTTCCATATCTATGTCGGATGAAGGCAAACTCCATACACCATCCAATGAAGGATTCCTTTTCGCAAAAAAGACCTTACCTTCCTCATTCATTAACACCATTGATACGGCGTACTGTGTTGGCAATTTCTTTCGCGTGGGATCCGTGCCTTCATCATAAACGATCTTGTCAGGGGCAACGTTCCAGTTGGAGGGGACCTTAAATGTTTTCGGCGTTGCCATTGCTGCCAATCCACCGATCTGTCGGCCCAAAGCCTCCATGGCTCCTTCGATCGCCTTGATCCTTTCCTCGACAAGAGATGTGACATCTTCAAACGATTTATCCTGCTTCTCTATCGTCACAATATGGTCGAGCCCGCTCTTGTCGAGCGCCGAATAATGAAATGCCGCGGACGCGCCGAGTTCATAGCGCAACTGCGCGATGAAACTGTTAAGCATCCAAAGGCGGTCTTTATAATGATTGAACAAACGTTGAGCGGATATCCTCGAGCGCTCCTTAGCATCCAACACGATCTCGTCGGGCGCCAGAAGATCATCCGGGATCTTTTCGGCTTTTAAGGCCGCCCACCTGCCCTGCAGCCTTGGGAACGCGGCCTTGCCATAGGACCGGTTCTGCGGATCAGGCTTGACCACAAGCTGAAAATATAACCGGACGTAATTATCCTGTTTCAAACCGACATAAACCACATCAAATAGATTTCTCACATCTGCCGGGACTCCCTGTTTTTCAAGCTCCTTTTGGTAGAACGCGTCAGCCTTTAGTTTGTATCTGCCTATCAGCGCTCTTTCTTCATCTGCAGGCACTGGCTCACGGACAGGGTATGTCATACCCATGACCAGCTCTGCCCGCAGATCCATTCCTTTCGCGGCCAGTGCCGCCAGCTTTTTTTCGGCCTTTTCACGAAGATTTTCCATGGCGCGATCCGGGAACATCTGGAACCAATAACCGTTACCATTCTTATCTTTCGTCAAAACACGGTCACCGGAACGTTCATCGATCGGTATCACCTGCTCCACCGTGGTCTCGATACCATTGACAGGAAACACTTCTCCAACACGAACCCCGGAGTAACCGGTCCCTTCAAAGTACATCATGAATTCTTTTACCCGCACTTCTACCGCAAAAAGACTGTCCCGTGTTACCCGGCTTACATCCGGAGAACTGAATTCCAGGGCACACACCCCTGCCACAACAAGGATCGCCCACATAAGATCTTTAGTTTTCATCGCCATATCAAGGTGCAAGGCAGAATCACTGCTGCGGGCACGTCTGAATTTATCATCCTCGGAAATAGTGAACAAACCTCCATTGACCCCATCCACATAGATCGCGCGGATGTCCTTTCCCTCTCTCAAGTCGAGCACAGTACCGATGACCTTGACCCCGTCAACATCTAATTCCAGCCAATCACCCCGATTGATCTGCGAACCATTCTTAAGCTTGAGACGGGTGACTTTTTTTGCCGTATTCATCCGCCCGATATCACCGGAAGCGTGAGATATCTTCTGTACTGTATTCCCCAATTGAGCTATCTGCGCTTCTGCTGTTTTACTGTCAAAATGCACCCCTAACCCGGCCAGGATCAACGCGATCAGCAGCTTGGCGCGCCCTTTCTCCATGGCCTGAGAAAGGCCAGACATGATCTTTTTGTAGACAGAAGGAAGTCCCGCTGTTGCCGCAGTTGTAAAATTAATTTCCACCAGGTCTGCGCCCGAAGCTTCTTGAGAGATCCGGCGCACAGCAGCAGGCCCATCCTGCGCATAGTCGATGGGCGTGTTCCCCAAAGCCGTCCCGCCGGAGAAATACTTCCGCGGGATCACTTCCTGCGTTTGGCTGTCGACATCTTCCCTGATCATGTTAAAAACGCCCTTCTGGAAGGCCTGCACATAACGATCGTAGATCTCCAGGTTCGCCTGAGGATCCTGCTGGTCAACGCCCTTCACCTTGCTCTTGTCCGCGTAAAGCCTGCCCAGGATCGACCCTTTCAGCGCGCGCTTGTACCACGTCGCCAGCAATACGCCGCTGTAGACCTGACGCAGCGGGGCGAAGCTCTGGCCCTCGTTGACTTCCTTTTCAATGGCCGGAATGATGACGTCCTTCATCACCTGCGAGGAAATGTCGGTTACGGCCTCGGCGTCCGCAGGAACAGCTCCCGCGACACTGTTCTTCAACGCCAGATAATCTTTTTCCGTCATGACCTTCAAATGACTTTCCAGGACATAGACCGTATTGGCTTTCTCGAACACCACCGCCTTATCCGGCATGATCCACACTTTGTTGAAAATATCGGTCGGCACACTGGCTGTGCCAAAGCGCTTGTAGGCCTCGGCATAAACGTCATCCCAGAATTTCTTGCCCAGGCGGGTGTCGGGCGAGGTGAGCGAAGCGGCCAGTTGCTTGAGAAAATAATCCTGCGCCAGAAGGTCGCGGCCCATCTCGGTCAGGCCGAACGTATCGGGGATGATGCGGTCTTTTTCATACGGCGAAAGGTTCACCCACTGGTCCGCGTCCGGCACCGCAAGTGCGGCAAGAAAATATTTGATCAGCCGTGCATACTCCACATGCTTGCGGTCTTCCGTAAGGCCGGCATCGCCGCGCTGGACCAGAAAATCAAACTTAAAAGGCGCGTTGGGATGGATGGTCATGCCCCACAGATGCGCCGGCGTATATGCAGGCGTAAGGGTCACCATGGTCCCTGGCTGGGGCATAAGTCCAACCGCTGAAAGGCTTTGGGCGAAACCATGCGGCGGGATGATGCAGCTGAGAACAAAACTTACCAATACAAAAAATGAAGTGATCTTTCTCATCTCAGGCCTCCTGGGGCCGGAATAATGTATGTATATACGAATGTCAAGACGCCCACGTCATGAAATATATACTATTTATTAATGAATATCAATGCGCCCCGAGGAACCCGGCGAGGTCGTTCAGAGGCCGGACCGCAATGATCACCGGCGCGATGCCGGCCGCGTCCCGGTATTTTTCCAGCGCGGCGGGATCAAAATGAAAGAAGCCGCCGCCATCCATGGCGCCAACGGCCATGACACGATCGACCGGGTTCAGGTCGATACCGCCGTCAACCGCGGCCCGATTGAGCGGGTGATCCAATGAATTCCCGCCCATGCTATCCGGTACATAAACTGAATAAAAATACGCAAGTCCTTTCTGCCCATCCGCGACAATGCTGTCTGGCACATCGGGTTGTCCATACTCCTGCAATTTTAACGGGATCAGATATTTCCTGTCTTTCTTGATCCTGACCCAGGCGATCTTCATCTCTCCCAAAGGATAGAGAGACACCTGCACATTCTTGTTCTGCCTTGCCAAAGACTTAAAATATTCCCCGACTTTTTTCATATTCTTGATCGCCGCCACTTTCCAAAGTAAAGGATCGGTCTGGTGGCCTGACGCATATTGGTCCAGCCATATTTCGTTTGTCAGCATCGACAATAAATATCCATTGTCGTTGCAGTAACCCGTGAGGATCCGGTTCAAGACCCCTACCTTGTCCTGAAAATACGGCATCACCGATGTTCCCATGACGACCAGATCGAATTTCCGGTCTAACGATGGTAGTTCCTGGTCCAGGTCCGCCAATTTCAAATTTTTCCTGACATGAACAAACGCATCCCTGGCGCGTTCTTCACCGGCATTGCCGAAAGAGCCAAAGGACGCCATAAAATGGGCTTCATCCAGAAATAACCCGGGTTCTTTATTGATCGCATGAACATCCACGAATTTTCCGAATTTACGTTGGGCCTCGACCGCCTCCAGGCCGCGGCCAACACCAACAAACAACACCTTCACAGGAGGCCCGTCGAACCGCCTGGCCCTCAAGAAATTCGAAAATATTTTTGCGCCAATAAGTTTTGTCAACTGGCCGCCATAGACATTGTCCAGTTCCCGATAGGTACGGGAAATGTACTTTTCATCTTTATACGGCGTTTCAGACGCGTTGAGCATTCTCCCCATACCTCCCGGCATCCGGCTGTTCGTTGCCTGCGTCGTTTCGGCCCCATCAACCGTACCATCCGTACTCTCCGACACCGCCGCTTCTCTTGAATAGAACGAGTACTGCATGGGAAACTCATTCTGGACATCCCTCCTTGAACCTATGAATTTTAACGGGATCAAATATTGTCCCCTTTTTTGTATGTTGATCCATCCCAAACTCGCCTCATGGAAACTAAAACCCACGTCCACATTCTTCCTTTTCTGTTTGAATTCACTAAAGAATTCAACAAGATCATTTATATTGCCTTCGAATTGCGGCACCCGCTCGGTCATCAGCTCATGCAAGCTAAAATGATCTTCAAGGAAATAACTCCTTAACTGTATTAAGGCAGACAGAAAAGACAATAAATGCCCATTCTTTTTGCAATACTGTTCCAGCATATCGTTTAGGACACCAACCTTGTTCTTAACATACGGGATCGTTGCAAAACATAGAACGACCAGATCGAATTTTGTTTCAAACGACGGCAACCTTTCATCAAGATCCGTTATCCTGAGATTTTTTCTTACATGGTCGAAAGCAGCCTCCGCGGATCCCCTGTGAACAGGGTCACCGGCACCATGCGCCCCGAGATAGCTCTGCTTGTCATAAAACAATCCGTCTTCTTTATTGATCGCATACACCTCCACGAACCTTCCATAGCGGCGTTTGGCCTCTATCGCCTCAAGCCCCCGGCCAACACCCACGAACAGTATCTTTACGGGCGCAGGCCTGCCCCACTTCTTGCCTGGAATGAATGTTGAGAATATTGAATTCACGATCATCTTTGTTAATTGATGATCATAAAAATGATCCAAAAGTTCGAAAGAACGATCCAGGCTTTCTTCTTCGAGATACGGCGTTCTTTCTGCCGGTGCCATGGCGACAGCGGCTGGATCAGCTTCTTTCATACCCGCATTTATCTCCTCGATCCTGGCAACAACATTCGCCATGAGGTCTTCAACCCCCTGGACATGGATCGCCTTAAGGCCGGCCGACGTGGCGGCATTGACCTCTTTCTCAAGACTTCCTCCTATGGAAACAACAGCTCCCGGCCGGAATCCCAGCGACTCGGCAATGTTGCTGAAGAACTTAGGGTCCGGTTTCCCGACACCCATGCTGCCTTGCGTATAGATCCGGTCAAATACCTGGTCCAGGCCAAGCTTTTGCAATACCTGCTTCACATGCGCGTCACTCGCGTTGGATGCAAGCACAAGATGATAGGATCGATGCAAACGCTGCAATAACGCGGCCAGTTCGTCATTCGGTATCAGGCCAGCATCGGTAATGTCCAGGTCGTCGATCGCTTTGTTGAATGCCTTCATATCGAGGCCAAAATATTTTACAACCCCGCTCAACGAATCGAGTTCAATATATTTTGCACGGACATCTTTCTCAACAAGGCCTTTATCATTCTCAAGGCAAAACCGCACCATGGCCTCGACTTTCAGCCGCTTGACCGAATCCGACGCATACAGCGTATCCGCCAGGTCGAACACAAGCGCTTTAACGGGTCTATCAAGGAGAGATCCCCGATCAGCACGGCCTTCTTTAAGGCCTTCAGCATGATCACCTGCCTCCCCGGTTGTTGTGGCGGTCTGATCCGAAAGGTCCCATTGCATGACATAGGGAAAACCCCTGTGCTTCCCGGACCTCGCGATGGAGACCCCTCTTTCGGAGCTGACAAATCTCTCATAGAATTTCTGGGCATTATTCAGGTCCGAAGGGAAATAATACAGTCCGGAATACCCCAGGGACCTCACATCATGGATAACACGGCTCAACATGATAGAACCCAAGCCTGCCGAAGCTTTGCCCTTCAGGGGATCCGCTTTGTACCTGGGATCGACCGCGACCAGGGACAAGCCCACAGAATCACCTTCAAGCGTCCTGACCATAGCAAATCCCGCGATCTTTCCTTCCGCATCCTGCAGAAGAAGCCATCGGCATGACGGATCCCCTAATAATGCCTCAACCTCGATCTTCGACAGAAGTTCCAAACCATAGAAATTCACTGTGAGGATACGGTAAACCTGGTCCAGGACACTGTTGGCATCTTTGTCATTGTCCAGATCAAAGATCCTGGAATGAAAACGATGATCAGGATCAAGCTCCGGATCGCTCAAGGAAGGAAAGAAAACCCCAACATAGCCCAGTGGAACATTGAGCAACGATCGTTGACGCATCAACCCTTGCAGTTCGGCCAACTGGTCCGGTGCAAGGCTGGCTTTGACCCTCTCAAAGTCACTTCTATACCGTGCAGGACGAGCGGCGAGCGTATTCATGAAGAAAGCTGCTCTTGAAAATGCTTCCTTGTCTGTCGGCGCCTTCCTGATCTTCTCCAGAACAACATGAACCGCATAGGAAGTATTGAATCTTGTCAGAAAATAGGCGAGCGCGGGTTCATTATCAAGGTGCTTGATCAGATAAAGCGCCAGCTGATCTTTCTGCCCGTCATTGAGGACGGAACTGATCTTATCCAGGACAGTGAAGTCCCAATAGCCGGGAATTTGATCCTGTGTAAAAAGCCCCTGCCGCGACCTGAACTTATCCTCGATATATCCACGGGCATCTTCCATCAGATACCTCAACAGGGAATCCCCCTCCCTGTAAGTGAATGCATTCACCCTTCGTTCAAACTCTTCCCACGGGGCGACGCAGATCCTGCCCTTTTCAATATCCGGACGATAATACCTCTTGAGCATTTCAACGACCCTGCTCACACTATCAACATTAACGATCCGGGCAATATCGGCTGTTGTCAGCGTGTTCCCGGGCCTTAAGTCAGCCAACAGATAGCCGATCCTTTCTTTGATAACATCCTCCGGCACGGCCCATTCAATGGCATAATCGTCCTTTGTGTACTTGTTCGTCCTGACAAGAGAAATATCTTTCCGGCCTGAAGATCCGATATATTTCCTGTAAAAACCAATGGCGTTATTCTTGTCCGACGGCTGAAAGTATATTCTGGAATATCCGAGAGTTTTAACATCACGGATAACCCGCTCCAATATCCTTGAACCAAGCCCCATCGACCCTCGCCCCTTCACGGGATCCGCCCTGTACCTGGGATCTATGGCCAGCACACCTAATGTCACTGAACCATCATTCATATCCAGGATCAAGGCAAATCCGGCGACATGCCCTTCACCGTCCTCAACAAAGAGCACCCTGTGGCCTTCATTGTTAAGTACCGCATAGATGGCGTCCAGCGATGGCGTTTCTTCAGTACTAAAGCTCTTTAAAAGGATATTGTGCATCTGACGGCCGATATCCTCCACGTCCTCCTTCCGATCAATGTCCCATATTTTGAATCGGAACTGTGTTGGCGCCGACAATAATTCTCCCGTCAGACCGGTGTCAACCGGATCAATGGCCGTGTCTTGCAGTTCAGGGAAAAATACCCCCGCATACGCCAGAGGGATCGCATTGAAAGGCCGTTGGCGCAAGACCTCCCTCATGTGAACCACCTCATCCGGCGGAAGGGCATCCCTGATCTTTTCAAGATCATGCTTATCTTCCACAGGACGCCCTGCAAATATCCGCAAGAAGACGCTGTTTGGATGCCGCACTTCATCTTTGTCCTTAAAATTCCTTATTTCCTCCAGGCTCGCATGGATACAATAAACTGTTTTGAACTTCGCCAGGATACATATGCGTGCCGTTATATCGACATCTGTTCGCATCAAATAACGCGCAAATTCATCTTTCTGCTCCTCATTCAGGATGCTGCTGATCTTGTCGAACACGGGATATTCCCAATAATGCGGCTTCTGACCCCTTGAAAAAAGAAACAACACATCACGATCAAACTCCTTATTGATATAACCCGCCGCATTTTTCAAAAGATACTTCAACAAAGCATCCGAGGTTTCATGTGAGAAAGAATTCACCTTGGCCTCAAAGTTCTTCCACGCAAGGGCCTGTGCCCCATCTCCATCCGGCATGATGCCATCCCCATGGACTTCCACCAGGAAAGAATTCTCCGGCGTCAACGCCGCCGCGTCAATGTGATCGGTCATGGCCAGATCGGGCACGATCTGGACACCGCCCGCGAAATATTTCCTCGGGACCGTTTCCTGCGTGGCCGGATCGTATTCCTCTCGGATAAAATTGTAGGCGCCCTTCTGGAAGGCCTCGACATACCGGCCCCAGATCTTTTCGGCTTCCTTCGGGTCGTCGATGGTGACACCCTGCACCTTGTTCTGGCCCACGTAAAAACCAAGTGGTGAATTGTTCAGCGCACCCATGACCTTCTTTTTATACCAGGTCGCGAGGATCAGGGAATTGTAGACCTGGCGGAGCCGGGCGAAGTTCTTGCCTTCGTTGATCTCTTTTTCGAGGACGGGGATGATGATCTGGCGGATGATGCATTTGGCCAGATCCGACCCCCTCCCATTCCCTCCCCACAAGGGGGAGGGTTCTATTTGTGCATGATCTTCAGCTAAATCCCCGGCCGGAGCCGGGGGCTCCGCCATGTCCTTCTGATGGGACATGGCTACGTAATCGCTCTCCAACATCACCTTCAGCCGTGCCTCTACCACATAAGCTACCGCTTCATCCGAGGATTTGTTACCTGCTACCTTCGGTTTCTCATAGACCACGGCTTTTGCGGGGACGATCCAGACCTTGTTGAAGGTGTCCACCGGGATGTCCGTTGTCCCGAATTTCTCCCGGGCCTGTTTGTAGATCTCGGCCCAGAATTTCTTTCCCAGACTCTGCTCGGGATACATCAGGCTTGAGGTGAGCTGCTTCAAGAGATAATCCTGCGCCAGAAGGTCGCGGCCCATTTCCGTCTGGCCAAAGGCTTCCGGCACGATACGGTCCTTCTCATACGGTGATAAATTCACCCACATCTCCCCGGCGGGAACAGTCAGTGCCGCAAGAAAATATTTGACCAGACGCGAGGAGACTTCCCTGGCATCTGATGTTAACGACGCCGCGTCCCCTTTGTTAAGGATAAAATCAAAACGGAACGGATCTTTGGCGTAAACCTTGACCCCGGCAAGGATCGGCGGATGGAACGCGGGGCTCAGCGCCACGAGGCCCACCGGCGGGGGCATGAGCACCTGGGCATACGAAGGCGGCAGGAACGTATTCACCAGAAACGCCGCCAGAATAATGGAGGATATCCATGAACGCATCAAATTCCCTCTATAAAATAATTTATAGAGTAAGTATTTACTATAAAGATGAATAAAACAAGGTTGGCTAAAACTGGGTGCGGTACTTGAGGAAAACGCGGTCGTCCGGGATCTGTCGGGACGCTGTGGAGGGCTCGGCACCCTGCGCGGGAACGATCTCTTTTTGCGCCCCCAACGTTACCTTGCCCGTCACCCGGTATTCACCTTCCACGGTCTGGGTCAAAGCACGCTGGTGGCGCTCATCCGGCGTGTGCGCCACGGCCACGCCATAACCGACATCCAGCTTGTCAGAAAGGTCCCTGTTGAGCGTGACCCCCTGTTTGGTCTGGTCGAGCTTGTAGGATATGCCGGAAAATCCGAAGAACCCGGCCAGGCGCGTGCCTGCGCCGCCGAAGAAAAAGTAATCGATAAAATCACCGGCCAGCTCGGGCGTCATCTTGCGGCCTCCGGTAGAAACCCCGGCCAGGTCCCATTTTTTCCCTGTCGTCAGCATCAGCAACAGCTGCTCTTCAGGCAAAGGCGGATCGGATACCAGACGAACATCTGGTTTCCAGCGTGTGCCTTTGGCGGCAATATCGATGTGGACGCGTGCCACTGTCGCTGTCGCGTGGACATCGATCTCAGGATTCGCCGGGTCACCGGAGAAAGTCAACCGGCTTTCCCCCAGATGCAGCAGGGTGCGCGGCGCCTGCAGAAACCCGCCGTGAATGTTGAGGGTCCCGTACGTGCCCCACAACCCGCCCGTGCGCATAAAATACAAGGCACAGCTGACAGGCGCATCTCGCAGCAGGAACCCGCCCTTGGGAATATGCCCGACCACGAACACACCCGCAACCTGCGGCTTTGCCAGCGTCCCGGTCAGTTGCAATTCAAGGCTTTTCAATTCTCCTTTTAATGGCGGGGGGTTTTTGAAATGCCTGATGATCTGGCGCAGGGCCGCAAGATCCAGGCTTTGGGAAAAGATGTCCGCGTGATAACGACCCTGCCTCAACCAGCCGTTCACAACTACAGGGTCCGCTGCGGGATCAAGGACACGGGCATTGTCGAGCGTAACATCAAGGCCATCGAACGCCGCCCGCGCCAGGCTCACATCCATTTCCTGCACGCGCACCATGCTGCCCTGCGGGAGGATCGAAGGGACATTGACCTGAAGGTTGAATATCCGCACGCCGCGTCCCAACGACCCCTCAATGCGCTCGTACGCCACCTGATCCGGGCCAAAAAAATATTTCGTCGCCGCGCGCAATGACATCCGGGCGCCCTGCGGCGTCACGAGGAAGAACGCGGCTGATCCGGCAAGGAGAACAAAAATGGAGAGCAGGACGATCAAAAAGATCCCGATGATCCTGTCCAAGGAGAACCTGGCCACGTCAGCTCCTGATCTTTCCCAGAAGCCGCAAAAGGCCATCAAGGATGGTCAGCGGATGCGGCGGGCATCCCGGGATGTAGAGATCGACAGGAATGAGCGCGCCGGCCCCCTGTGAAGCTTCGGGCCCTTCAGCAAATAATCCACCCGTGATCGCGCACGTCCCCACCGCAATGACGATCTTGGGCTCAGGCATGGCCGCGTAGGTCCGCAGAAGGGCATCTTTCATGTTCCGCGGGACAGGCCCCGTGACCACCAGGCCGTCAGCATGACGGGGGGATGCCACGAACTGTATCCCGAAACGGCTCAGGTCAAATACCACGGTGTTGAGGACATTGAGGTCAAGTTCACAGGCATTGCATCCGCCCGCGGAAACCTGGCGCAATTTGATAGAACGGCCGAACACCCGGAGCATTTCCGCGTTGAGCGCGCGGGCCAGCTTTTGCTCCTTCTCGCCGGCAACAAGGTCATCGCGCCCGGAAGCGGCCATGCGAAAGTCCCCGGCATACGCCACCCCGTCATCGGGAGCGAACGTCAGGTTGCCGGCATCCACCCCGGCGGCGATGGGCCTGCCGCGGTAACGCGCCGGCAGCACCGGCGCCGGACCTTTGGGGAACGCAATGGTCCGCGTTTTTTGCCTCAACCGTGTCATGATGATCTTCAGCATATCAGCCCCGCCTCACAGGTCATGCCCGCAATAGGACAAGTTGAAACTTTTATTGCACAGCGGAAAATCCGAGATCTCACCGCCGCGCATCACCAACGCCAGCGCGTGCCAGTTATGGAACGACGGGTCCTTGATCTTGTAGCGCGTGAAAGCACCCTGGCTGTCCGTGATGCCGGCATGCATGATCTCGCCGCGCCAGCCTTCGACAAGTGCCATGGCCATCATCCCGGGCTGCAGGGCGCCCGGCGGCGTAAAGACCCCTCCCCTGGGAAGGGACGGCAGGACCTTGAGCAGGAATTCCAGGGATCGCATGGCTTCCTGTTTTTTTACCAAAGCGCGCGCGAGCACATCACCCGTAGCGCTCACCGAAAGCGGGACATGATGGAACTGCCACATCCCGGACGCGTAGTTGATGCGCACGTCGCGTTCCAGGTGGCTGGCGCGGGCCGCGGGGCCGACGACGCCCAGCTTCTTCGCGTCTGCCATGGACAGCACGCCTACGCCTTCGAAACGGGCGAGCACCGAAGGCCTGGAAAACAACAGGGCACTCACATCCTCAAATTCCCGGCGATACAACTTCAATTTTCTGCAAAGATCGTCGGCCATTGCCGGCTCAATATCAAACAAAACGCCGCCCGGACGGCACAACCCTTTGCCAAAACGGCTGCCGGTCAACGCCAAAAGGAGGTTCAGGTAATCCCCGCGCATGCGCCCGAAATACGCGCTTGACGGCAGGAACCCCGTATCCATCCCCATGGCGCCAAGGTCCCCCGTGTGATTGGCCAGGCGCTCCAGTTCGAGTGCCACGGCGCGGATGGCCTGCGCCCGGGGCGGGATCACGCAGCCGGCCAGAGCTTCAACGACCTCGCAGTATGCCACCGAATGACCTATGGCCGTGTCCCCCGCGATGGCTTCACTCAATAAGGCGCCACGCCGCACATCACGGCCGCGCATCATGGGCTCAAGGCCACGGTGCTGGTACCCGAGCTGGATCTCCAGGTGAAGTATCTCTTCCCCGTGGCACTGGAAACGGAAATGCCCGGGTTCAATGATACCCGCGTGAACAGGGCCGACACCAACCTCATGGACTTCCTCACCACCCACAGCAAAAAAAGGATACGCGCCGGGAATGACCTGACGGGATATATCGGGCCAAATATCGGGCGCGCCGCGGTAATTCGAATGATAGCGCAGCGGCTTGAGCCAGGGATGCCCCTCGGGCACGACGGCCCATTGTTCCGCGATCTCACGCTCAAAGGCATGGGCCTGCACAAGGTCTTTGGTAAGGGATTCATACTGCAGCCTGTCGGCAGGCAGCCGCGTTGACAGAGCCACCAGCGATGCTTCCTCGTCAAACCCGAGGACCGCGAAAAGCCGAACGCTCCCGTCATCCTGCCGGTCACCGAACAGGTTCACCAGGCGCCCTTCAGCAGCGCAGGCATCAATGATCTGCCCGCGGAATTCCTCTACGGGAAGGTCCGGGATATCTGCCAGCGCCGCGCGCGCTCCGTTGAATAATTCCATATCAGCCCCCCACCAAAGCCGCGGCCGCGCGTATGACCCTCTCCAGCGGCACCGGCAGCCACACGCCAAGAACGACCAAGCCCGCCGCCCCCAGCCCGATCGCCGTGTTCATGAAAAGGTTCTCTTTCTTCTCCAAGACCGGCGCCGTTGCTTCCCCGTGCGCCGCGTCAAGGATGATCCGGCCGATACCAACGAACACCAGCGCCAGGCAGGCCACCACCGCGGCCGCGAGGACATACTGACGGGAGGCGATCGCGGCGTTGAGGATCATCAGCTCGCTGTGGAACGTGGCAAAAGGGAACATGCCCGTACCGGCGAGGAATGCCACGATCAGGAACATCCCCGTCACCGGATAAACATGAAGGATGCCCCGGACATCGCCGACGCGTGAGGAACCGTATTTTTGCGCGATCGACCCGGCCGTAAAGAACATGATGACTTTCGCCAGCGCGTTATTGATCATGTGGAACAACGCACCGAAAACCCCCGCCCCGCCGAGACCAAGGCCCAGGACCAGAAGCCCCATGTGCTCGATGGAAGAATACGCGAACGCCCGCTTGATGTTCCTTTCACCCAGGACGAACAAGGCGGGAACGACCAGCGACAGGAATCCCGAAAGGATCAGGATCGATCCATAAAATTCGCCAAGGCCCGTTCTATGGCAGATCTGGCTGACACGTAAAAGGGCCAGGAACGCGCACTGGGTCAGCGCGCCAGCCATCACGACCACGACCATCCCCGTGGCCTGGCCGTAGGCCTCCGGCTTCCAGCTGTGCGTGGGGGCCAACCCCATTTTGCAGCCATAACCAACAAAAAGGAATATAACACTCAGCTTGAGCCAGTTGACCAACAGCAGCGGCGCACCATTCAACAGGGACGGTAAAAGGAGGGTGTGCACATCGTGCGCGGCGATCGCGAGAAAGAACGTCCCCATGAGCGCCAGGGCTATACCGACCGAGCAGATCAGCAAATATTTCCAGGTCGCCTCAAGGCTCTGGGGGGTGCGGTGAAAACTGATGAGCGGCGCGCTGAGCAGCGTCGTCGTCTCGACCGAGACCCATAACAGGCCCATGTGGTAACTGACGGCCACAACGCTCATGGCCGAGAGCACGAACAGCAGGCAGGCCATGAAGTACCTGTTGTTCCTTTGTTCATGCTCGAAATACCCGATCATATAGACCGCCAGGCTCAGGAAAAGCACCGTGTCGATCGACAGCATGATCAGCCCCAGGGGGTCCAGGACCAAAGCGCCGTCGAACTGCGGCGGGGGCAATTGTTTCCAGCATGACGCCACAAGGCCCGCGTGGACCAACGTCACAGCCAGGAACAGCAGGCATCTGCCCGCGTTCTTCAGCGGCAGGAACGCGGCCAGGGCCCCGGTGAACGGGACAAGGATCAGCGCCAGTACTATCATGCGTTCTCCCCCATCTTGCCACGGCTGGATCCCGGCGACCGCTCAAAGGCTTCATTGATATGATTGACAACAATGGCCATGATGAACACGGCCACAAAGATATCCAGCAGGATGCCCATTTCCATGATGACGGGCATGGCATCGAACAGGGAAAGCCCAAAAAGGAAGATCCCGTTCTCCATCACCAGGTATCCCAGGACCTGGGCCACGGCCAGCGTGCGGGTCACCATGATCATGAACCCCAGGAGCACCGTGGCCAGGGAACACGGCAGGATCAGGTCGGACAAAGGCTTGCCCGGCAATTTCAGCGACAAAGAAACCCAGAAAGCCCCGGCGATCAGCAGCGCGCCAAAGATGAGCGAAGCGCCGACCCCGATGATCGGCTTGATCTCGGAACGCATGGAAACCCGGCGTATCGCCCAGGACAGGATATACGGAACGAGCCCGGCCTTGAGCACCAGCGTCCCCAGCGCCAGGGTGATATCACGCCCGGCCAGGTCATGGGCATGCAGGAAGAACGGCACAAAGCTCAGCACAAAGGCCTGGGCCGCGAAGATCTGGATCACCCCGATCAAACGGTGCGTCGCCAGCATCGCCAGGGCGAAGAACACAATAAGGATACAACTTGCATCGATCCATGCTGTCATCTTGACTACATCCTCCACAAGCCGACAATGAACCCGAAGAACGCGAGGACGAATGCGATCAGCAAAAGGTTCCTCACGCGGTTAAGGCGCAGGCGTGCCATCGACGATTCCACGATCCCCACCAGGACGGCCATCCCTGCCATCCCGCCCAGGAAAATGGCCATGTCCGCCAGCGGATAACCCATCCGGACGGGGATGACCAGCGGCACCACGATCGCCGCGAACAGGAAGAGTTTCACGGCCGCGCCGTAGAGCATATATGCCAGGTCAATGCCGCTGTGCTCCAGGATCATCACCTCATGGATCATGGTCAATTCCAGGTGCGTGTCCGGGTCGTCGACAGGAATGCGGCAGTTCTCCGCCAGAAGGACGATGAACATGCTGGCCGCCACAAGCAGGAGCGCCGGGCCCGCGTGCACCCACAGTAAAGGCACCTCGGCGCCGATCATGCGCGATAATGAAAAACCGTGCGCCAGGAGCGCCAGGGTGATGAAATTCATGAACAGCGCCAACTCCCCCAGGCAGGCGAAGAACGCCTCGCGGCTGGCGCCCATGCCTTCCATCCCAAAGCCCGTGTCCAAAGCAGCCACGATCATGAAGAACCGGGCCAGGCCGAGCATCGCCGCCAGCCACAGGATATCGCCCGTGAACGCCGCCGGGGCCTGGGATATGCCCAAAGGCACCGCCAGTGACAAGGCCAGCATCGCGGCGAGCATGACCAGGGGCGCGGCGCGGAAGACCCACGTGGTGGTGCGGCTGTAGACGGAATTCTTGAAAAAAAGGCGCCTCAGGTCAAAATACGGCTGGAATAACGACGGGCCGGTCTTCCCGGCAAAACGGGCCTTGACCCTCGCGATCACGCCCGTGAATAGCGGTGCCAGGATCAGGGCCAGCAGCCAGTGAGAACCAACGTCGCATGTCAGCATCAGCATAGAAGGGTCATTTCAATTTCCAAAGCAACAAGACGAGAAGGAACACAAAAATATACATCAGGTACAGCTGCGTATAACGGATACGGTTGATGTCGAGCTTCACCGAAAGCCCGGTCAACCGCACGAACAGCGGATAAAAGAACGAACTTTCCGAAGCGTCCTGGACCGAAGAATGCATCTCGGCTTTCCCCGGGAAGTCAGCCGAGATCTGCGTGGCCTGCCGCCGGAACAACAGGACACCTTTGGCAAATTCCATGATCGATCTTGCGAACGAGGACGCGGTGTACTGGAACCGCGGCGCGGCACCCGTACCACCTGAGAAACCGCAGTTCCATGTCGGGACGAGCGGCATCGGGCGCAGGCCCGACAATGCCAGGCGCCTCACGGTCGCCAGCACAACGGCCAGTGCCAGGAACATGGCCGCCATGCCTGTGACCATGGCCAGCGGCGCCAGGATGCTTTCTGCCCCCGAAGGCAGCGCGCGCATCATGAACGCACCGGCCGCAAACGTCAAACGCACCCAGGGTTGCGGCGCCAGTCCGATCACAAGGCACAACCCCGCAAGGATCATCATCGGAACGATCATCCAGGCCGAGACCTCCTGCAGGCCCTCCGCCGCGGGCAAAGACCTCGGCTCACCCAGAAAGACCGTCCCGTAAACTTTTGTGAAACACGCCAGCGCCAGCGCCCCCATCAACGCCAGGGCCAGGATCGCCAGGCCGCAGACAACAGCGCCCGTCAGGGGCAAATGAACAAGCCCGTGGAAAAGCCCGAAATAAATGATGAACTCACTGATGAAACCGTTGAACAAGGGCAACCCGCAAATGGAAACAGCACCAACGAGGAACAAGGCCGCCGTGACGGGCATGCGCTTCGCCAGGCCGCCCAGACGGTCCAGAGCACCCGTGTGGGCCTTCTGGATAACGGCACCCGCACCGAAGAATAAAAGCCCCTTGAAGATCGAATGGTTCACAACGTGCAGGAGCGCCCCGCCGAAACCAAGCATCGTCAACAACGGGTCATGGTACGTCCGTCCCAGGAGCCCGATGCCCAGCCCCAGCGCGATGATGCCGATATTCTCGATGCTGTGATACGCCAGGAGCTTTTTAAGCTCATGCTGCCCCAGCGCGTACAAAACGCCCATGACCCCGGAAACGACCCCTGTCAAAAGAAGTGCATAGCCGCACCAATCCGGAAGGTCACCCGTCATCCAGATCACACGGCATATCCCGTAAATCCCCGTCTTGATCGCCACGCCGGACAAAAGGGCTGACACATGCGACGGCGCCGCCGGATGGGCGTGCGGCAGCCATATGTGGCCCGGGATGAACCCCGCCTTGACCCCGAACCCGACCATGGCCAGGAGAAATACCGCCCCCGCGGTAACAGGCGAAAAATGCGCATGCGCGATCATGTCAAAATCCATGGATCCCGCGGTATGGGCCATGAGAAGGAACATCAGAAAAAGGCAGAAGGTGCCGCCATGCGCCATGACAAGATAAAGGAACCCCGCCTTGCGCGCCGCACGGTCCTCGTCATTGAAAACGATCAGGAAATACGTCGCGATCGACATGATCTCCCACGCACCCAGGAAAAGGACCACATTGCTGGCCGTGGCTATGACCACCAGCACAAGGGCCAGTACGATGTAAAAGAAAATGTGCAGCCCCAGGGGCTTCTTCCCGGCATAAGCGCGCATGTACCCCGCTCCATAGATCCCCGCGCAGGCCACCAGCAGGGTAATGGCAATAAGGAACACAGCGCTCAAGAGGTCGATCCTGAAGGATAACGTCCCGAAAGGCACCTGCCAGGCGGAATGGTATATCGCGGCCATCTAACCGGCCCTCGACGTTTTGGATTCCGCCACCTGGAAGACCGCCAGTATCTCCTCGCGGGCAACCGACAGCGGGGCCATGCGGCTTTTCGCCAGTACGGCCTTTACAGCGTCATCCTGAAGGCAGAACGCCAGGCGCGATAACAGCGACAGATGGCCTTTGAACGAGGAGGAAAGGATCATGAAAAGCGTATGGACCGGCTGGCCATCCACGGCGGAAAAATCAACAGGGTTCTCCAGGAAGAACAGGCCCACCACAGGCTCGACACCAGCCAGAACGACCGGATGCTTCACATGCGGGATGGCGATCCCGTCTCCCAGGCCTGTTGTGCCGACCTGTTCGCGGGACAGGAGCATTTCTTTCAGCGGCGCTTTCTGGATGTGCGCGGGCAAAGGAAGAAGGTCGAGCGCGTTGCCCAGGACCTCCTCACAGGAAAGGCCCTTCAACCCGGAATGGACACCGCCGCGTGTGAGTGCCGGCGTGATGACATCCTGCCCCTGGCGGGCCCTTTCGCAAAGCTTGAGGGCTCCCGGGGTTAAAGGAACACGTTCCTTCAGCGCCCACTCCAAAACCTCGACAGAGTTAAAATAATACTGGTCATTGGCCTTGACCGCGGGCATGCCCCTGGCGTTGAGCCACTGGTAAAGCGTCCTTTCCTTGATCTCGAACGCGTCCTCGATATCGCGGAATGTCAGTTGCATGCCGTTACCCTTTTTTAATGTCCGCCAGGATGATGTTCGCGCGGGCGATCGCGTCTTTCATATTGGCAAAAACATTGTCCTCGCCGATCAGCTCATAAAGATTCGCCTTGACGATCTCATTCAGCGGCTGAACGTGCAGCCCCGTGATGATCAACGCGGTGTTCTCCTTGCGGCTTTTCTCGTAAAAGCTCCTCAAAGCATGCATTCCCGTCGAATCAATGATCGGCACATCGCGGAAACGGAGGATACGCACTTTCGGGGCACCGCCCACCTGCCGGTCGATCTCGTCAAACCGGCTGGCCGCGCCGAAGAACAGCGGGCCATTGATCTCATAGATCTCGACATCCTTGGGGATAACAAAATTCGACAACGGAAGGTCCTCGCCCTTCTCATCCGCGTCGTATTCCCTGGCCACCAGCTTGATGTTGGTCGCGTCCGCCATCCGCTTCATAAAGATGAACGTCGCCAGGACAACACCGACCTCGATCGCCGCGTTCAGATCAACGAATACCGTCAGGCCAAAGGTCGTTACAAGGACCAAAGCCCCGCCGCGCGACCACTTCAATAGCTCCACGAACGAACGCCATTCGCTCATGTGATAGGCAACAACAACAAGGATACCCGCCAGGCAAGCCAGCGGCACGTACTTGATCAAGCCGCCCAGGAACAACATGATCAAAAGCACCGTGATGGCATGGATCATGCCGGCCACGGGCGTGCGCCCGCCATTCTTGATGTTCGTCACGGTCCGCGCGATCGCTCCGGTCGCGGGGATGCCGCCGAAAAGGGCTGAGGCGATATTCGCCGCGCCCTGCGCGATAAGCTCGGTGTTGGAACGGTGCCGCGCGCCGATCATGCCGTCAGCCACGATGGCGGAAAGGAGCGATTCAATGGCGCCCAGCAAGGCGATCGTGACCGCGGGCTGGAACAGCTCGCGCAGCAACGCAAGATTGATCAACGGAAAATGCGGCATGGGCAAAACGCGGGGCAAATCCCCGAAGCGGCTGCCGACCGTTTCAACCTGCAAATGGCACAGGGCCGTGACGGCTGTCACAACAATAAGGGCGATGAGCGCCCCCGGCACCCGCTTGGATATCTTCGGCGTTATCACGATAATAAGGACGGTCAAAAGGCCCGTCATCATCGCGTCGTAATTCACAGTCCCTATGTTAGCGATGAAAAGATGCCATTTCTCGATGAACTCGGCCGGGACCTTGCCGATCGAAAGGCCCAGAAAATCCTTCACCTGCGAAGAAAATATGATCACCGCGATCCCGCTGGTGAACCCGACGATCACGGAATGCGGGATAAATTTGACAGCGGTCCCGAGCCTCGCGAAACCCATGATCAACAGAAGGACGCCGCCCATGAGGGTCGCGAGGATAAGCCCGTCCACGCCATGTTTCTGGACAATGCCGTAAACAATGACCACGAAAGCGCCCGTGGGCCCGCCGATCTGCACACGGCTGCCGCCGAGCGCCGAAATGATGAACCCCGCGACAATGGCCGTAAAAAGCCCCTTGTCCGGCGAAACACCCGAAGCGATGGCAAAGGCAACGGCCAGAGGGATCGCCACAACACCCACAATGATGCCCGCGATGGCATCAGAAAAGAACTTCTCTTTGGAATAATCTTTCAGGCACGTTACAAGTTTCGGAGCGAACATAACATCCTTTTCCGGGTTTATCAGGTGGTTTTTTTGGGGATGGGATACGCGTTCAATTATACGCTCTATTGAACGGCTGTAAACAGATACCCGTCAAAAATATGCCGGTAATTCCAGGCCTAACGGCCGGCAACCCGGGCTTCTGGCGGGATCATCCCAAGGAACTGGGAAAGGCTTTCCAGAGGATGGACATCCGTGACGACCGGAGCAAACCCGGAGGCGTCCTGCAAGCGTTGCAGCTGCGCGGGATCGAGGTTGAACCGGACAGAGTCCCCGCTTTCCTGGACCCGCAGGTCCAGCGTGCCGGCGTTAAGATCGATACCGCCGTGGGCGGCGTCAGCGGACGCATCGGCGTGCGTGCCAGGCGACAGGCCTGCGCCCTTGCCATCAAGATCGAACGGATTGAACTGGGTGATCTCGTCCGGACCCACAAATATAAGCCCATTGTCAATGAACATGGCCGCCGAGATACCTCCCGTAGATAATACTTTCTCTCCATTCTTGTTCAGCAACATGTTGCCAATATTCCCAGCGATAAAGGCTGTACTCCCTTGCGGCGACCACGCCACGCGCAACAGTTTTCCGACCCCGGACACCGTATCGCTCACACGACGGCCGTTCTGGTCCAGCAAGAAAGCGCTCGTTTCAAGCCCCACAAGGATCCTGTCGCCCTGCGGTGACCACGCCATGCGGGACATGGCGCCTGTCAGCACATCGCCCATACGCTCCCCGTTTTTATTCACTAACACGGCGCCTGACCTTCCCAGGACGAAGATACTGTCATCCCGCGGCGACCACGCGATATCCATAACGATCCCTATCCCGGAGACATTAGCACCCTGACGCTCTCCGTTCTTATTGAACAAGACACCACCCCTGCTGCCCCTGACAAAAAGCCTGTCACCCTGCGGTGACCAGCGCGCCCCCGTTATTTGCCCGACCCTGATGGCCTTCTTATAAGAGATCCCATCCATATCCAGTAGAAGTGTGCCGAAAGGCCCACGCACAAAGACCCTGTCACCCGCCGGTGACCACACGGCATCAAACAGGCCCCCAAGCCTGGCCGTCTCCCCATGCACCGTACCTTGCCTGTCTATCAAAAAAACACCGGACCCGGCATTAACAACCGCCATTTCACCATCAGGCGACCAATTCACTTTATTTATCACCGAAGATGTTGATTTTCCGAAACTCTGCGAATGTCCTTCCTTATCCAGCAACACGTTGCCGCGCCTCCGTTGAACAAGGACCATGTCACCCTGCGGGGACCATGCCGCGCCTGTCATGTCCTCTAACGCGACATCCCCCAGGTGATCTCCCTTCGTATCGAACAACACCCCCCCTTTACTCCCTATGAGAAAGAATCTGTCACCTTGCGGTGACCACGCCACATCCGAGCCCTGCCCAACAGCGGATGTTGCAACACGGCTACGCTGGCCATTCCTGTCCAATAGCAAAGAATCCGCGCTCCCATTGATAAAAAGCCTGTCGCCTTGCGGTGACCACGCCGTCTTATACAGATCTCCCGAAAGGGCCTCACCCTGAAGCTCCCCATCTTTGTTCAACAAGAGGGCCCCTAAGTTCCCTCTGAGATATACCCTGTCGCCCTGCGGCGACCACAGCGCGAACGACAATATCCCGACCTCGGATATCACCTGTTTTACATAGCGCCCCTTATCGTCCAGGAACATCGTACCTGTCTTGCCGATAACAATAACCCTCTCGCCCTGCGGCGACCATTCGACCCGCATGACTTTCCCAATCCCGAACACCGGATCACCCAGGCGCCGACCATCCTTATCGAACATCATGCCGCCATTCTCACCACCGACAAAAACCAAGTCGTTACCGGGCGACCACACTTCGATCGACTTCTTCCCAATCCCTGACAGGTCCCATGCCTTGCGCGCATAAACTTCCGGCGTAGCATCACGCAAGATCTTCTCATCAACGATCCGGTCGCGGATCAATCCCAGCGCTGTTTCCCGTTGCAGGGCATCCCCCCACATCATCACGACCCCCAAGACACGGGCCGCATCAATCGCGTTCCCGGAACGGACAGCCTCCTGGACCCATGCCGCAAGCCCAAGCCCGCTCTTTAAGAACAGCTCCACCGCCGCAGCATGCGGATCTGACGTGATCTCTTCCCGCAATCCGGCATCCGGTATCACCGGCCCGAACGCCTGTTTCTTTTCAAGCATCCATAAAGCCTTCCAGAGGTCCACCCGGTTCCCCGCGAACAGGCGGGCCAGGTTCCTCATTTGCGCTGAAAATTTCCCTTCTGTCACGATCTCGCCCCTGCGCACCGCAAGCCCGGCCGTAAGAACATTCCACTCCTGGGTCGCCGCCCCGTGCACCATCGCCATTGCGGTCACGATCAGGGCTTTCATTTCACGCCCGTACGCATCCCCATCTGCGATCGCCCCTGCCCGCGGCGGTTCAAGCGTGTTCAACGCCAGCGTATCATTAGAAGGCTCATAATAAAGCGGCGTCCTGTTCTTCTCGCTGCCGGTAATCCCGCCGAGCCCGAACTGGCCGAATGTCAGCGTAGGGCGACCGCCCGCGAGAAAGCTCATCAACTTCTCCAGGGCCGTGAAAATAGCTCCGGCCCCCGGAACAACACGCGAAATATCCTTCTCTCCCCCCACATGCACATGCATCCCCTGGCTGACCTTGAGCAAGTCCTTACGCCCCGGCTTCTTGTTCAACGCGTTCGCAACACTATTGATCTCCGTGATGATCTGTGTCAATTCTTTCAGGAACACACCCCACCCTTCTTCGGTATTAGGCATCCCCCTTTTGGTCCTGACCTCAACATTATTCGTATCCCAGCTCATATCCCAGCGGGTTGATGAAATAGAACGCAGCTTTCTTTTCAAACGTTCGAAAAGAAGATACGTGGCCTCGTCCTGGCCAAGGTTCAGTTCAAGCTCAATGCCGAAGGTCATCTCTTTAGGAAGCCCCGTCACCGACCAGATCGCGGGATCGGTCCTCTTCACGATCTGTAAATATTCAAAGAACTCATCCGATGTCAGCTTCCCGAGATGGTCCGTGATCCACAGGAATACCGGGTTATCCTTCTGCTCGCTCAACGAGGATGAACGCGAAGCTTTCAGCCACGCGGCGCGCTCCTGATCCGTCAACCCTTGCGGGTCATACGCCAGGACCACGCGTGCCGTCTGGTCCACAACATCAGTCCATTTCTGGTCAACGGCCACGTCCATCAGGAGTCCCGCCGATGACGTACTCAGCTCGGCTGGTTTCTCTTCCAACAGCCGAAGCTTCTGCAACCGGCGCAGCAGCGCCAGGCACCCGTACTGCCCCAACGCACGCACGTCGTCCACATGCTGCAGCCCGTTGAATGACCGGACCGCGGCCTCAAGATCCTCTTTGGCTTTTTGTTCCGGTCTGGGGGCGGACACCGACTCCGCCGGAACGATCTTTGTCGGGACGATCAATCCGGAATTCCCATGGGATTCCCAACCCGACGGCACCTTCCGCATCACAATGTCACTGTCCGAAATAACCAGCTTGGCCGCAGCTACCTTCAGGAAAGATGGCTTGTGCGGCTCGCTGCCGTCACCCGCCTGCGCCTGGTCCGCGACGATCTTGTCTATATCAAAAGGTTCCCAATATTCAACCCTGCCTGAGCCAACGACCTCCAGTCCATTTCCAACGAATTTTACATCGCCATCGCCTCCTAATAACAAGACTTTATTCCCCTTCTTGTCCAACAACGCACCCCCGGATCCTTTTTGAACAAAAACTTGATCGCCCTGCGGCGACCACTCGACTTTCAATATTTCCCCAATGCCAGATACGGCCGCATCCATACGACCACCTTCCTTGTCGAGCATCACTCCGCCGAATTTTCCTCCGACAAAAACCTGATCACCCTGCGGCGACCACGCCACGGCCCATACTCTCCCAATACCAGACTGCATCTCACCCTTGCGAGCACCCTCCTTGTCCAGCATCATGCCGCCAAGATCTCCTAGAACATAAACACGATCTCCCTGCGGCGACCACGCCACGGCCCTTATTGTTCCAATGCCAGAGACGGGCTCACCCTTACGATCACCCTCCTTGCCCAGCATCACTCCGCCGGAAAGGCTTCGAACAAAGATACGATCACCCGGCGGTGACCACGCCACGGCCAATATTACCCCGATACCAGATGGTGTCACACCCCTGCGATCACCCTCCTTGTCCAGCATCACACCGCTGGAATATCCTCGAACAAAAACACGATCGCCCTGCGGCGACCATACAGCATCCAATATTGTCCCAATACCAGATACGGTTTCACCCGTACGACCACCTTCCTTGTCCAGCATCACACCGCTGGAATATGCTCCAACAAAAACCCGATCTCCCTGCGGCGACCACGTCACAGCTCTTATTCCCCCCATGTCAGCTAATATTTCGCCCTTGCGACCACCTTCTTTATCCAACGTCACTCCCCCAGATTCTCCGCGAACAAAAACCCGATCTCCCTGCGGCGACCACACCACTTCGAATATTCTCCCAATACCAGATACTATCCTTCTTTTTTGACCACCCTCCTTGTCCAAGATCATAACGCCAAGATCATTTTGAAGAATAACACGATCGCCCTGTGGCGACCATGATGGCGTATGCCATATGTCCCCAACACCAGATATTTGCTCACCCTTCTGACCACCTTCCTTATCCAGTAACACACTGCCGGAATCTCCTTGAACAAGAACCAGATCGCCCTGCGGCGACCACACCACTTCCTGTATTTTCCAATTACCAGATACTATTTCGCCCTTACGGCCACCCTTCTTGTCCAGCATCACACCGCCAGATTCGCCTTGAACAAAAACCCGATCTCCCTGCGGCGACCGCACCATAAAATATATTTCACCGATCCCGGATACATCCCCTGCGATCCGCGTGTAGACCCCCATCATGCCCTGACGCAACGCCGCCTCAGCGATGGTCTTGCTACGGATCAAACCCAAAGCTGTTTCTCTTTCATGGATATCCCCCCACATTATCACGGCCGCCAGGACACGCGCCGCGTCAATATCATTCCCGGAACGCACAGCCTCCTTGATCCAAGCCTCAAGCCCCAACCCGCTCTTGATGAACATCTCCACAGCCGCGGCATGCTCGTTTGATGTATTTTCTTCCTGCAATCCCGCATCAGGCACCACCGGCCCGAATGCCTGTTTCTTGTCAAGCACCCATAATGACTTCCACAAGTCCACCCGGTCCCCCTCGAACAACCGCGCCAGATTCCTCATTTGCGCTGCAAACCTACCTTCCGTCACAATATCGCCCCCGCGCACCGGAAGCCCGGCCCGAAGAACATTCCACTCCTGTGTCGCCGCGCCATGCACCAGCGCCATCGCGGTCATGATCAACGCCTTCATTTCGCGTCCATACGCGTCGGCATCAAGGATGGATCCCACCCGGGGCGGTTCCAGCGTATTGAGCGCCAGCGTGTCATGGATAGGGTCATAATAGATCGGTGTAGTGTTCTTCGCGCCACCCACGACCCCTCCAAGTCCAAACTGACCAAACGTAAGCGTCGGCCGCCCTCCCGCCAGGCCGCTCATCAGCTTCTCGAGGTTCGTAAACATGATCCCTGCGCCCGCGACAGCACGAAAAACATCCTTTTCTCCCCCCACATGCACATGCATCCCCTGGCTGATCTTGAACAACTCCGCACGGCCTGCTTCCTTGTTCCACTCACTTACGACCCAGTTCATTTCACTCACAATGGCCGTCAGTTCTTTCAGGAACACGCCCCACCCTTCTTCGGTATTAGGCATGCCGCCTTTGGTCCTGATCTCTATATTATTGCCATCGTGACCCAGTTCCCAGCGAGCTGAATCCCATAGGGCAGGAAGACTGGCGCGCAACAGTTCGGAAAGCATATCTGTTCTTTTATTCTGATCGTCCTCTTGAGATACCCGCACTTCCAGTTCAATGCCGAAGGTCATCTCTTTAGGAAGCCCCGTCACCGACCAGATCGCGGGATCGGTCCTCTTCACGATCTGCAAATAATCAAAGAACTCATCCGATGTCAGCTTCCCGAGATGGTCCGTGATCCACAGGAATACCGGGTTATCCTTCTGCTCGCTCAACGAGTATGAACGCGAAGCTTTCAGCCACGCGGCGCGCTCCTGATCCGTCAACCCTTGCGGGTCATACGCCAGGACCACGCGCGCCGTCTGGTCCACAACATCAGTCCATTTCTGGTCAACGGCCACGTCCATCAGGAGTCCGGCCGATGACGCACTCAGCTCGGCTGGATTCTCTTCCAGCAGTCGCAGTTCCTGCAGCCGCCGCAGCAGCGCCAGGCACCCGCCCTGCCCCAACGCACGCACGTCGTCCACATGCTGCAGCCCGTTGAATGACCGGACCGCGGCCTCAAGGTCCGCTTTAGCTTTTTGTTCCGGACTTTTGGCTGACGCTGATCCCGCTGGAACGATCGTTGTCGGAACGATCAATCCGGAATCCCCATGGGATCCCCAACCCGAAGGCGTCTTAGGTAAAACCAAGTTCTTTCCAGGAACAACAAGATCGACCCTTCCAAAGATCAGCCTTCCATTATCAGGCGGCACAATATCGGTCTTGGAAAATACCGGCCCCATGGCCGCATCGACGAAAACAACACCACCCGAAAAATATTTCCGCGGGACTGTTTCGCCGGCCAAAGGGTCTTTCTCATCCTTGATATAGTTATAAACACCCTTCTTGAAAGCTTCGACATACTGCGCCCATATCTTTTGCGCTTCCTTCGTGTCCTCAATGTTGACCCCCTCCACTTTATTCCGGTCGACATACACGCGCGCAAGGATCGAATCCTTGATCTTTTTCTTGTACCAGGCCGCCAGGATAAAAGACTGGTACACCTGCCGGAGCAAAATAAAATTACGCCCCTCATTCACTTCCTTCTCGAGTTCAGGGACCACGATCTCCCGCAGGACCTCCCTGGCCAGTTCCTGGGTCGCGGAAAACGGGACTTGCGCCTCCCCCTTGATGACCGAATTCTCCAGCGCCTTATAATCGCTTTCCAGCATGACCTTCAACCGGCTCTCCACGACAAACGCCCGGTCCTTATGCTCGAAAACAACAGCCTTCGCCGGAACGATCCAAACCTTGTTGAACGTATCGACCGGCATATCTGTGGTCCCGTATTTCTCGTAGATCGAACGGTATATCTTCGCCCAAAACTTCTTTCCTGTATCACCTTCCGGATAGATCGCGGAAGCCGTGATCTGCTTGAGCAGATAATCCTGCGCCAGAAGGTCACGCCCCATCTGGGTTTCACCGAACGCGCCGGGAACGATACGGTCTTTTTCATAAGGGGATAAATTGACCCACAGGTCTTTCTCGGGGACGGTCAAGGAGGCAAGGAAATATTTGGCAAGGCGGTTGAGGTCACTTTTTAGCTGCTGATCCGTTGCCCCGGCATCGCCTTTATCAAGGATGAAATCAAAACGGAACGGATCATCGGGATAGACCCTGACGCCTTTAAGGGCCGGCGCCATGAAGGACTGGCTCAACGGGACCATCTGGCCCGGCACCGGCAATACCAGGGCCTGGGCATGGACAAACCCGGTCATAAAAAAACAGGTCAAAGTTATTAACGCGATAACTTGCTTCATCCCCGCCCTTTTGTTAAACGGCCTGACCACCAGAACAGGCCATAATAAGTATATAATATTAAAAAGGTAAATATGGGGATACGGAAGGCATTCGGGAAAACGTTTTCCCGATCACATGACGCGCGGGGGTTGGTAATGTCCTGGGACTATTTCGGCTCGGGATGGACCGTGACGTCGGCATCAGGGTAAATATCCTGGATGGCTTTTTCGACGTCTTCGGTCAGGCGATGGGCCTCTTGCAGGGAGATGCGGCCATCGAGCAGGACATGCAGTTCCACAAAAAGCTGCGGCCCGGAGGAACGGACGCGCACATAATGGCAATTGAGCACACCGGGGACCGTTTCCGCGGTGGCGATCACTTTCTCTTCCAGCCCTTCAGGCGCCCCGTCAAGCAGGGCATTCACCGTGCGGCTGCCGAGCTTCCAGCTGATCTGGATGACAATGAGACCAACGACAAGCGCGGCAACGGCGTCCGCGTAATGGAGCCACGCCACCGCGGGGATCATATTGCCCAGCACCACGCACCCCAGCCCGAGGATAACGACCGCCGAGCTCCAGATATCGGTCGAAAAATGGAGCGCGTCGGCCTCAAGGGCCTGGCTGTTATATTTCTTCGCGGCCTTGAACAGCATACGCGAACGTGACACGTCAACAATGATGGACACAGCCATAACAGCGAACGACCAGACCGTGACCTCCACATCCGTCCTTCCGGAAATAATGCGATGGATCGCCTCATAGCCGATCCACGCACATGTCACAAGCAGGAGCGCTGTTTCAAACAACGCCGAAAGGTTCTCGACCTTGCCGTGGCCGTAACGGTGTTCGCGGTCCGCGGGCTTGGCGGAAGCGCGCACAGCCAGCAGCGTGACCACCGCGGCCACCAGGTCAAAGCCCGAATGGGCCGCTTCGGCAAGGATGCCAAGGCTTCCCGTTCCAAAACCCACCACGACCTTCATGATAACAAGGGCCATCGCCGCAAACACCGAGTTTGCAGCCGCGCTCTCTTTTTTCTTGCCATGACCCATGTCATGATCGGTAGAGTTCTTCAAAGATTCCCGCACCTTTCCATCAACCCGGATCTTTCCAATTATAGTCGGAAGTTAACATTTCTTCGCAAAAGCCCTGCCGTATTCCACAAACCCGGTCATGGCCTTCTCATCAGGCTCCCACTGGTGCTTGATGCCCTCATCCACCACCTCCAGGCCGACCTCGGCAAGGGTGGCGTTGAGGTGCTTCTGCGCTTCCCCGGACCAGCCGTAGCAGCCGAACGCCGCGGCCTTCTTGCCCCGGAACGCCATGCCCCGCATCTCCTCAATGAACCCGCCAACAGATGACAGCGCGCATTTATTATGCGATGGCGAGCCCACGAGCAACGCCTTGGAACGGAAGACCTCCACCAGCACATCGTTCTTGTCCGCCGCGCCAAGGTTCATCACATTGACGATCACATGCGGATCAGCCAGGTGTATCCCCTTGGCTATCTCCTCGGCCATGACACGGGTCCCGCCCCAGATGGTATCGTAAACGATCGCAACGCGGTTCTCTTTATATTCATTCGCCCAGGATTCGTATTTGTCGATCGCTTTGGCAACATCCGCACCCCGCCAGCACGCTCCGTGGCTGGTGCAGATCATATCAATGGGAAGGTTCATCCCTTTCAATTCCCTGATCTTGACCTGGACCGACTTGCTCCAGGGGGCAATGATGTTGGCGTAATACTTCATATCCTCATCCCAGAGGATCGCGGGATCCACAAGATCGGCCCATATCTGGTCGGTCGCGTAATGCTGGCCGAAAGCGTCCGTCGTAAAAAGGATATTGTCACCCGTAAGATAGGAGAACATGGTGTCCGGCCAGTGCAGCATCGGGGCTTCAATGAAGACGAACTTCTTCCCGTTACCGATATCGAGCGTATCGCCGGTACGGACGATCTTGAAGTTCCAGTCCTTGTGGTAATGGCCCTTGAGGCATTTGGCCCCATTGGCCGTGCAATAGACCGGCACGTCAGGGATCATCTCCATCAGGTCCCTCATCGCCCCGCTGTGATCAGGCTCCGCGTGGTTGCTGATGATCGCGTCGATCTTGTCGATATCGACCGCCTCAGGCAGTTCACGCAGGAATTCCTCGGCGAACGGGCTCCAGACCGTATCCATCAGGACCGTTTTTTCTTCCTTGATAAGATAAGAATTGTACGTTGTCCCGTGGTGGGTGGAAAGTTCATGGCCATGGAACATGCGCAGTTCCCAGTCCACCTTCCCGACCCAGAAAACATTGTTTTTTACATTGATCGCCATATATCCCCTTCCTTTGAGGAAGTAGTCGTAAGGAAATAAAGTTTATTACGGAGATTTTACCACACTATGCATTTTCATACTGCTGCGTTTTAACAATTGTAAAAGAAAAGCCCCCGGAATAACCCGGGGGCCTGAAATACATCGCAACAATTACGCTCTATTTCTTATCCTTCACATCAGGTGCGACATCAGCCTTGGCGGTGACCTTTAAACAAACGGAACACCGCTTGTAGCCATCCTTTTCAGCCGCGGCCGCATCCTTATAATACACCTTGTTCGCCGCATCTATATTCGCCACATATTTACAACCCTGGACGTGGTACTTGTCCCCGCCTTTGGATGCCACCAGCGCTCCCGCGCTCGGGGGCGGATTGCACGTCTTGCACGCGCTATATCCGGCCTTTATCGCTTCTTCAGGTGTTGCAAACGTCACCTTCTTGTCCGCCGTGATCTTTTGGGCCACAGGACATACGCTGGCATGATACTTTTCCCCGCCTTTACTGGCCACATAACCGGCATCCGCGGCCCAAACCGCACCCGCAAAAGCCACGGCCATGATACCCGCTGCCATGATCGACAAGAATTTCTTCATGCGCTCCCTCCCTGATTGTTTACGTTATCTGAACCTGCGCCGACCGCGCGCGAGGGTCCTGTTCACGAAACTGCGGCCGCCGCCGCTGGACCTGCCGCTTGAACCCGAGCCGCTTGCCGGCGGACGGTACAGCGTGTGTGTTTCCACGTCAGGATGCTGGGCCTGCTTGATCTGGGACCGGAGGATCTTCTCGATCGCCTGGATCAAATCCGCCTGATCCGGCGTGGCAATGGAGATGGCACGGCCTGCCATGCCCGCGCGGCCCGTGCGGCCGATGCGATGCACGTAATTTTCCGCGTCATCCGGAAGATCAAAATTAATGACAAGTTCGATACCCTTGACATCGATGCCGCGCGCTGCGATATCGGTGGCCACGAGCACCCTGTAACGCCCGACCTTGAAACCTTCAAGCGCCTGGCGCCGCTGGGCCAGGGTCTTGTCCGAATGGATCTCCGCCGCGCTGTGACCCATCACTTTGATATCGCGCGTCAATTTCCTGGCTCCGTGCTTGGTGCGCGAAAAAAGGAGCACCGAGCCGCGGTATTCACCAAGGAGTTTCTGCAACAGGACGGTCTTCGCCTCGCGCTTGACGACAAAGATCTCCTGGACAACATTCTCGGCCGCCGTGCCCTGGGGCGCGACCTCGATGTTGATGGGAAGTTTCATGTGGCGCCCCGCCATGACCATGATGTCACGCGGCATGGTCGCCGAAAAGAGCATGGTCTGGCGCTCCTTGGGGACCTCGCGCAGGATCTGCTCGATCTGGGGCGCGAACCCCATGTCGAACATGCGGTCAGCCTCGTCAAGGACAAGGATGGCAACGTTATTCAATCGTGCCGTGCCGCGCTGCAAATGATCGATCAGGCGGCCCGGTGTCGCAACAAGGATACGGGCGCCTTTCTTGATATCACGGATCTGTTCCTCCATCGACGCGCCCCCGATAAGGACCGTGCTTTTGATGCCGAACGGCAGCGCCACCTTGCGGATGGTCTCGTCAACCTGCAAGGCCAGTTCGCGGGTAGGCACCACAATAAGCCCGCAGGACGTCCCCTGCGCGAGGCGCTGGACCATGGGGATCGCAAAGGCCAGGGTCTTGCCCGTGCCGGTCTGCGCAATGCCCATGATATCCTTGCCTTCGACCGCAAGCGGGATCGCCTTGTGCTGGATGGGCGTGGGGACCTGGAACTTCATGCGCTCAAGCGCTTCCAGGACCTTGGGCGCGATGCCCAAGCCAAAAAAGGTTGTTGTTGGGTGTGTGTTGGTCATGTTTTAATTCTTCTTTCTTGTTCTAATCAATTAATATATAAGGTAATACGGAAGGAGGCTGAGGTGAGTTGCTCTTTGTCCTGATCGCTACCTTATTCTGCACTATCATCCCTTATTTGGCTAAAAACGTCAATGTTTTTCTTTCACCACCCGAAATTGCGGTATCACGCTCTCATTTCAAGGGCGGGGCGCCCCGAAACTCCTAATGGCCCGACCTTCGATCTTTTGGAGGCCAAAAAAAAACCCCCGGACTTTTGCAATCATCCGAGGGTCTCCAACAAGCCCCACCCACTAGCTTCTCAACTAACTTCCGGGGCCTCTTTCTATTTAAACTTTACTCCTTTTAACGCAGAGGTCAAGCTTTTTATTTAAGGGGACCGGCTGTCTTATTCTCCGAATTTGTAATGCTTGCGCACCGGCTTTTTAACATGCCAGGTACAGCTTAAACCCTGCGGGAATGTCACAAGGTCACCCTTGCCGAATGCAACAGACTCGAACGGCGTCTTGACCAGCACCTCGCCTTCCAGGAACAGGCAGACCTCTTTCTCATCGTAGTGCCAGTCGAACGTCGACACCTCCTTGGTCCAAATGGGCCAGGACCTCACACCCAGTTCCGCGAGCTTTTGTTCCTGAGGCTTTTCCACGAACACTTTAAGCGTTGAGGGCATAAACACTCCTTATCGTATGAACCGCACCGCGCGGATCCTTTCCAGAAGAGAACCCCTGGATGCGCCGGCGCCAAGCAACAGGTCGCTCACGACAACGCGTCCCAGCGGGATGAAAGCTTCCTGTGCGCCTCTGTATTCACGGTAGCCCGACGTAGCATGAATGGCGTACAGCCGGCCGTCGACTTCACCCAGATAAAGCATGATATGGCCTTTGAGGCACAACAGCGTAACACCGCCGCGCCCCTGACGGGCAATGGCCTGGGACTTCTCTGTCAATTTCAACGGCGCCTCAAGATCCGCAATGAGCAAACCCGAACGCGCCTGCTGGGCGGAATTGCGCGGCAGGTCGAAGCCCATCGTCGCAAAGACCATGCGGATGAACCGCGAACAATCCTGCGCGCCGTTGCTGTCACCCCAGCCGTAAGGCGCATCGAGCATTTTGAACGCCTGTGTGATCGCGGCGCGCGGGGTATAAGAGAGATACCCTTCGGAGACATCCTTGCGCGCGATGAACGCGCTGACCCATCTGGCCCTGCCGTCAGGACCGCGCAGCGCGTAGACGACCTCGAGCGACTGACGCGTCCGCCCCTTGAGCGCGAACCTGTCACCCATGCGGGCCGTTGCCGCAGCGAACCACAACCCCGGCCCCCGGCAAATACGCGCGCGCGGCGAGGTGACAACGACAAAAGCTTCGGGAACAACAATGGCCCTCCAGGCCTCTTCCCCCGTCAGCGCGATGTCGCGGGCACGGACCCAGCCTGAGGAAACCCCGTCCTTGATGAAGAACCACTGATTATCCGCGGTCTCATGCAGAACAACCACAGGAATGCCCGGCCCTATCCCGCTGTCGCGGACCTCGTCAAACCCGGTATCGCCGCGCTGGGCAAAGAGCTCCTCTTCCGTCGGGACGCAACGAATGTCGGTGAACGACGTTGTCACGGCGTAACGCGTGACGAGCCAGGGGCCAAGCCGTGAAAAATTCATGTTCTTGCGCAGCGGGGCGAAAAACTCCTCGCCGGCCACGGACCCGCCGCGGCGGAAAAGCTTGTTCTGGTGCAGGTGCTCGGCCGCCTTGTAAGCCTCGGCCCTGAGCTCGACCAGAGGGACCTTGTGCGGGTAAACGGCAAGGTCATCCGTGAGCAGGTTGGCCGCGAGGTCCTTGTTGAAAGCCGCGATCTGCGGCGGGGTCATCAGGACCTTGTCCGGCTCGGGATGCCGCGCCAGCCACAGCTCCGGTGTGCGCATGGCGGCCGTGACATGCGGCAATGTTGCGGCATTCGCCGGATTCACAAGCACCGCACCGGCGGTCATCAGGAAAAGAAACGACAGAATTGTCCGCATAGTATCCCCAGGTAGGTTCCAACGATATTGCCCAAGATGGCCAGCAAAAGCCCGACGGACGCGAGTCCCGGCTGATAAACCTCGGCCACGACCGGCGCGGAGGCCACGCCGCCCACGTTCGCCTGGCTCGCCACCGCGACAAGAAAGAACGGCGCGCGCAGCAGCCAGGCGCCGGTCAGCAGGAAGGCCGCGTGCACCGCGATGATCACGCCGCCCGCGGCGATAAGGACCAGCGCCGAACTGATATGCGTCAAACTCGCCTTCGCGCCGATGGCCGCGAGCACGAAATACAGGATATAATAGCCCAGCACCGACGCTCCGGACTGTTCCAGGCGGCGCACGGGTGTCATCGACAGCACGAGGCCGAGCAACGACACCAGCACGATCGTCCAGGCATATGGTGAAACAACGTCCCTGACCGCCGGCAGCATCAACCCCGCCTCGCGGCACAGCAGGCTTCCCAGCCCCGCGAACATCAGCACGAATGTCACGGCACCCGCGCTCCAGCGCACCGGCGCCGGCTTGACCGCCGCTTTCTGCCCGAGCGCGTCGACCACGTCCCGCCGGGAACGGAGCCAGCGGTCCATGACAGGCTGCAGCCCGGCTACGGCGATCAGCATCCCCATCCAGACATACGGCACAATGGTGTCAACAACCACCATGGGCGCAAAAATACGATCCGGCACGCCGAAGGCTTCTTTCACCGCGATCATGTTCGCGCTGCCGCCGGTCCACGATGCCGACAAGGCGCCGAACCCTCCCCAGAAATCCCGGCCGATGATGCCCTTGAATAGATGGAAGGAAAAAGCCGTGCCCGCCATGACGCCCAGCGCCCCGATAAAGAACATGGCCACCGCCAAACCTCCCAGCCGCAGGATCGCCTTCAGGTCAACCGCCACCAGCAACAGCAAAAGGCTCATGGGCAAAAGACAGGTCGTCACCTGTGAGAGTATCTTCGCCTGCGGATCGATAAGGCCGCTGGTGGACAGGAGCATGGGCAGAAAATATATCCAGAAAACAGGCGGAAGCAGATCGAACCACCGGCGCGTCCTTTCATGCCGGCTCAATGTGAGGACAAGGGCTTCAACGCCCACCAGAGCGGCGACGATCAGGAAAGGATTCGATGGCATCAACAGGCTCCGTCAATTCATGCGCGATCCGCCGGAACAACCCCAATGCCGGGGCCCGCGTCCGCGAGGTCAAAGCACCCTTTACCATCGAGATAGGGCGAACGTGATAACGGGCCTTTCAGGAAATAGGTCGTGTCCAGGTCAACGAACCTGAAGCCACCCAGTCCCGCCGCCAGATGCGCCGCGGCTGTGATGGCGAGTGAACTTTCCATCATGGCCCCGATCATCAGCTCAAGCCCCGCCGCCCGCGCGGCGCGGGCGATGGCTTCAGCCTCGAGGATGCCGCTCTTCATGAGCTTGATATTGACCGCGCTCACGGCCTTCATGCGGATGGCACGCCGCACATCCGCCAAAGACTTAACGCTTTCATCGGCGCATACCAGCACACCCCCTTTGACAGCGTGGGTGATCGCCGCCAGGCCGTCCCAGTCATCCCGGGGCACCGGCTGTTCCAGAAGCAGGGGCAAAACCCCTCCGGCCTTCAACGCTTTCAAGAACCTGAGCGTCCCTGCCGCGTCATAGGCCTGGTTCACATCAACTATAATACGCGCCTGCGGCGATACCCGGCTGACCGCCAGGACACGCTGAAGGTCAAGGTCTATGTCCCGGCCCACCTTGACCTTGAATACGCGGAAACCCTGCCGGAAGAACGCGGCCGCCGCGTCCCGCGCTTCGTCAAGCGTCCCGATAACGATCGTGATATCCGAACTTAACGGCGCGGGCCTGATGCCGAACAGCTTCCAGAGCGGGATCCCCCGCGCCCGCGTCCACGCGTCGAGGACCGCCATTTCCAGCGCCGCCAGGCCCGCGTGGTTGCCCGTGAACGCCTCGCGAAAACCCTTCAAAAAAGATGCGTGGTCGGAAATATCCTCCCCCTCGCACGCGCGCGCCGCTTTCTTCAAATTGTCGCGCGTCCGGGCTACGCTTTCCCCCGTGATATGGGAGGCCACCGCCGCCTCACCGTAACCTCTGATGCCATTGGCAAGCTCGATCGTAAAAAAAACATTCTCCAGCGTGGTGTGCTGGCCCGTGGCAATACGGAACGGCGTGAGGAGCGGCGCTTCAACGACAAAAGCCTGCGCCCGCCGGACGATAGCCCATGAAGGATCGCTCATGGACCCTCAGCGGGTTTGGCACGCTCATCAGCAACGAGCGGTATCTTGACAGTGAATGTCGCGCCTTCCCCTGGCTTGCTCTCAACCAGGATCGTGCCGTGATGTTTTTCAATGATGCTGTGGACCAGAGAAAGCCCAAGCCCCGTCCCCTGCCCCACGGTCTTGGTCGTAAAGAATGGCTCGAAGATCTTCGGCAAATGCTCCGGCTGTATCCCCATCCCGCTGTCTTTAACCTCGGCATGGACATACCCTCCATGGACCAAAGTCCTGATCCAGATGACGCCATCCCCCTTGATGGCCTGCTCCGCGTTGGCGATAATGTTCACGAACACCTGCAGCATCTGCTGTTCCGAGAAAGACACCGGCGGGAGGCTCCCGTATTCTTTGACCAGCTTGATCCTGTACTTGAGGGTGTTCTTGAGGATCTGAAGGGCCCGGTCGATGCAAACATTCAGGTCACCCGGGACCCTGTTCTCTACAGCCGGATGAGCGAATATCTTCAGGTCCTGGATGATCTTCTTGATCTTTTCTGCCCCCTGGATGGTTTCCTTGATAAGGACGGGGCGATCCTCGAGGGTCCTGAAAAAACCATTCCCGGTCGCGATGTCCGCCGCAGATACGGTCTTCAGGAACTCTTCCAGGAGATGTTCATAACTCTGCAGCGTGTAAAGATTGGAAAGGATATACGCGGTGGGATTATTGATCTCATGGGCGATACCGGCCACAAGCCGCCCCAGGGATGCCATCTTTTCCGACTGGATCATACGCTCCTGGAAGGCCAGGAGCTGTTCATATGCCGCCTTGAGCTCGGCCGTGGCTTTCTTCACGGCGGTGCTGTCACGGATGATCCCGACAATGAATTGATTGCCGGCCTGGTCGGTATAAAGGGACTTCTTCGTCACGATCGTCAGCGTGACGCCTTTGGCGTCGGTGAAAAACTCCTCGTTGCTGTTCACCACGCCATTTTGAAAGACCTCTTCATCCTTCCCCCAGAAAACATCCGCCTCTTCCCTGGGAAAGAACTCATAATCCGACTTGCCCAAAAGCTCTTCCCTGGAACGCCCGACAAAACTGCACATCGCGTCATTGAGCAGGACCCAGCGGTGCTCGCGGTCCTTGACGAAAATAGGGTCCGCGACAGCGTTAATGATCGCGAAAAGATATTCCCTGGCGTCCCTGGTTTGCTGTTCATGCTCCGCATTCCCCGCCATGTGTCACGCCTCCTCACAACGAACCTACAGTGCGGTCCGCGGGACGGGCCCGATGCACGCCTCGACCACGACGCACTTCTGCTTCCAGAAGGAAAAAGAAATTTCCTGTTTCTTGAAAAGGTTGTAATCGAACAATACGCCTTCAGGAACGACATTCTTGTACGCAAGAGGGACCGAAAGGATAAGCTCGGCATACCCCAGCGCCTTGAGCTCGTTCTTGACATTGCCGCCCAGGATCCCGGTGAACTCCCCCACGACGCTTAGGACGGTCAGCTCGTCTTCCGCCTCCCGCGCGGAGCGGCCGAGCGCCTTGACAAGTTTCTCCGCGATATCCTCTTTCACGTACATGACAAAAGTCCCGACGGGAAATTTCTCGTCGGAGTCCTTTTGCGTCAGGTAATAATTGATAACGCCGATGTAGGCCTGGCCGTTGAACTTGTCCATGGGGAAAAGGCGCATATTCCCGTTGTACTCGATGATATCCTTCTCTTCAACGACGGGCTCGGCGGAGAAATCAACGTGGCACAACTGCCTGAAGGTATCTTCCACCACCCGGGTGGCCGCCGTCTCAATGACCTGTTTTTCAATAGGCCTGGCCATGGATCAGGCCGCCCTGCGCATACTGTCCAGGAAAGGAAAAACTTCATCTTCCGGCATGGGGCGGCTCAGGAAGAAACCCTGGTAGTAGTCGCAATTATTGCTGAACAGTGTCTGGCGCTGCAGGTCGCTCTCCACGCCTTCGGCCACGACGCTCAGGTTGAGCTTGTGGGCGAGTTCGATGATCGCGTGGATCATGGCATTCTCTTCACTCTCCTTGGCGATCTCCTTGATAAAAAGACGGTCGATCTTCAGGTTGGCGATAGGCAAACGCTGCAAATGGACCAGCGATGAATACCCGGTCCCGAAATCATCCAGGGAGACCTGGACCCCCAAAGCCCGGATGTCATTGAGGATCTTGACGGCCGTCTCAAATGAATCGATCAAAAGGCTTTCGGTGATCTCGACCTCAAGGCAGCGTGAAGGCAGTCCGCTGACCTCAAGCGCGCGTTTGATGCTCTCGACGATGTCCCCGCGCCGCAGTTGGGCCACGGAAATGTTGACCGAAATGATCATGTCGCCGTAACCGGCCTCCAGGATCTTTTTATTGAACCGGCACGCATGCTCAAGGACCCATTCTCCGATAGGAATGATGAGCCCTGTTTCTTCCGCGATGGGAATGAACTCGTCAGGGAACACCAGCCCGCCCTCGACCTTGAACCAGCGCAGAAGCGCCTCAAAGCCGCGGACTTTGCCGTCTTTCATGCTGACAATGGGCTGATAAAATATAAGGAACTCGTCCTTGTCGATGGCCTCGCGCAGGCCATGCTCGACCTGCATCCGGCTGACCGCCTGCCTGTTCATCACATGGTCAAAGAAGCAGAACTGGTTGCGCCCGGAGCCCTTTGCCGCGTACATGGCCGTATCCGCGTTCTTGAGGATATCTTCAAGCGTCTCTCCATCATGCGGGAATACCGCGATGCCGATGCTCGCCGTGATGAACAGGCTGTTGCCCGATACCACGCGCGGGACATTAAGCTGTTCACGGATACGGTCCGCGGTGTAGCGGGCTTCCTCGCCATTCGCAAGGTCGGTCAGAAGGACAATGAACTCATCCCCGCCCAGGCGCGCCATGAGGTCCGTTTCGCGGATGCATCCCGCCAGTTTCAAGGCGGTATCCTTCAGAAGCTCATCACCCACCGAATGCCCCAGGGTGTCATTTACGCTCTTGAAATGGTCCAGATCCACGAAAAGTACAGCGCACTGCATCCCGGAGCGCCTGGCATGGGCGATCCCCAGGTTCGCTTTCTCAAGGAACAACGTGCGGTTCGGCAGCGCGGTGAGCGTGTCGTAATGCGCCATGGTGAGAAGTTTGTTCTCAAGGATCTTGCGTTCCGTGATGTCCCTGCCAATGCCCACAAGGCCGCTCACATTGCCCTCCTCATCCCTGAGAGGTATCTTGGATGTCAGCAGCCAACGCTTGCTGCCCGAAGAATTTTCGACATACTCTTCGCGGCTGATCACAGCGGCACCCTTGCTCAGCACATTATGGTCGTCCTTGATGTACTGTTCAGCAAGGTGCCGCGGGTAGATCTGCGCGTCGGTCTTGCCGATCACATCAGACTCGGAGGCCACTCCCATGAAATCAAGGTCCGCGCGGTTGGTGAGTATCTTCCTGCCCTCCGCATCCTTGACATAAACGCTGTCCGGAAGGTTGTTGACCAGGGTGCGCAAAAAACTGTACTGTTTGGATTCGTTGCGGGCAATGACCCTCATCGCGTTGCGGATCAGCAAATAAAGGAGGACCACGGTCAAACCGATAAAACACACATCCTTGAAGGCGGGGAACCTGCGGATCAAGTCGCTATTGCCGAAGTTCTTCCATAAGAGAGCATCCGAAAATAATAACCAGAGCGTCGCGACCACCGCGTAGATCAGGCTGATGGCCAGCGAAAGGAGCACCGCCAGGGACTTAATGTTAATTTTCTTCATTACTATCAATTCTCTATAATGTTACGTATATTCTTCATGAAATAATAATTTAAATCATAATACGCCATTAACAATAAAGGCGCAAGGATTTCTGACGTCCTTTTCAGAGGCGCCTACTTGCCCGCGCTCACCGGCAACAGCCCAAGGAATTCGGAAATGTCCTTCAGCGGTTCCATGCCGATGATCACAGGCCTGATCCCGTCCGCGCCATCCAGCTTGTGCAAGGCGTCGGGAACGAACTGGAACACCGCACCCTGGCCGGCGTCGCGCGACTCAACCGCCTGCATGCCGGGGCCGAGGTCAATGCCTCCGGGAACAGCAGCATGGTCTAGATCCATGCCTGCAGAAGTCGCCACCTTCCCTGGATCTTTTATCTTTCCATTACGAACAAGGGCCTCCCTTTTTTTGTTCCACAAAACCATTGCAACCTGAGCAAAGACTTCATCCGGGCTCTTCCCGGACTGTATGGCATATTGAACCAGTATTTTGCCATCAAGTTCCTTCAGTTCCCAGGCATCCTTTGCCATCAGCTCTTTAATAAGGCTTTGGACTTTTTCAAACACATTCGCTTCGATGACACGGGAAATATCATGGGTGTCAAAAATACCCTGTTGGCGCAAAATATCTATCTGCGGGAAGTCGCTGTCAGGGTCAATGTGAACCGCCTTCAGGCCGGCAGGGACAGCCTGCGCTGAAAACTTTACAGGCGAAGGCCGGACGAGCGGCTCAACAACTTTCTTGCGACGATCAGTTTTCTTCTCTCTGGAGGCTGTGATCACAGCTTGCACTTTCTTATCCAGATACTGCTTTGCATTGTTAAAACGCTCCTTTTCAACAAGACCTGACCTGCGGGCATATTTCATCAGTACCTGGCTATCAGCGACTGATAACTTGTACCCCTCAAGCTCCAATTGACGTACAAGAACCTGGGCCCTCTCAATTCGCCCGTTACCGAGCAAAAGATTGTAAAAATCAGCACTATCAAAGATCTGCTGCCCCAGGAACCATTCAACATACCCGGGCATATTTTTCCTGAACGTATTTCCAAAGGATATGGCCAGCACAGCGGCTCGATGCGGCGTAAAGATCGCCTCGCCTGAGTTTTTTCTGTACATCAAAAAATCCAGCAGGGACATGGCCCGTTCATAGCGATCATCTTTTTTAGCGATGGCATTAGCCTCGCTCTCTTCCAGCATTTTCTCACCATCCCAGCGCATGCGCAACAATTGCCGGGAAAAAACATCTTTATCCCATGAGTCGGACACAAGAGTTTTCAAAAAGTCCATCACATCCGTCGAACGCCCAGCTTCCCCGGGCGCGATGGTCAGCTTTTGCCCGAGAGACAGGACGATATCCCTGTTGGTCAGCGTGACGGCCGTCATCTTCGAGGCATTCCTTACCGTTGAACTAAAGAATTTCCGGTACTGCATCAATTGTTTATAAGTGTACGGGGACAGCTTCCGCTTTTTAGTCTTCAAACTATCGATCAGGGCCATGACCTGTTCGATCGTTCCCAGCTGGACAAGATTAAAGAACTTCGTGGCGTCTATATCGTTCTGGCCCAGGAACCAGCTCACCTGGCCGGCGACCTTCCCCCTCCTGTACCTGCCCAGCAATCTCGCCAGCGTAGCGGCCCTGGGAATATCAAAAAGCGGCCGGCCTTCCTTGTTCTTGTAATTCAAAAGTTCCATGAAAAAAAGGACCCGGGCGTAACCATCTTTTTTCTTCGCAAGCCTGCCGGCGGCGGGCTCCTCCCAAACCTTGTCCCCATTGAAGCGCAGGCGCGACAATTGCACCCTGAAAGGTTCACCGCGTGACGTCTTTTCAAAGTTTTTTAGGTAAACCCGGACAAGATCATCTCCCGAATTCCCGTCGATGGTCAAGCCCTCCGGGACCGTGACAGTAGCAACAGAAGCCTCAGCGGCATCGGTGTTGAAGCGGTCAAGTGCCACAGGCCCGGGTGGATCTGTTATCAATCCGCGGCGAACAAGATCCTCTCTTTTGTTCTTCCACAATTCTGCATCGATCCGCACAACCATATCATCCAAACGCAGATCTGAGCGTGTGGCATACTCTGTCAATATTTTACCGTTAAGCTCAGTAAGCTTCCAGACGTACACCACCTCCTCTTTCTCTTCGTCTTTACCTTTATTTTTATCTCTATCTTCATCCTTGTTCTTCGTCAGCTTGTTCAAGAGCCACTGGACTTCTTCAAAAACATTCCCCGCGACGATACGGGAAATATCATGGCCGTCAAAAATACCCAGTTGGCGCAGCGCCACCATCTGCGAACGATAAGATCTCTTCTTGCTCATATACGATTTCCCGGCCAACAGGACAGCGTCATCAAGGTCAAAAAGCGGCCGGCCCTGCTTGTCCTTATATGTCAAAAGTTCTGCCAGAAAAACAACACGCGCGTATCGGCCCGGCGACATCAGGACCTTTTTAACCCCTCTCGCCTCAACCACCCTTTTCCCGCCGAATTCCATGCGTGCCAATTGCCGCGCAAAGGCCTGCTCATCCCCGGAAGTTCCTGCGAGCTCTTTCAAGAAGTCCGCAGGAGCACCAATGTCCGGACTGATGATGACCGGCGCTGCGCCTGCCACGATCGCCGGGAACGGGTACGCACCAACCGCCTTCTGAACGGATCTGACGACCAACGTCCTGGTCAGCTGATCTCCAGGGCGCTTGCCCCTGCCTTCAGCCGGGGTCATTTTTCCTGCGGACCGATCGACCCGGCGCGCACCGGGAGAAGCCTTCCGTTCTTCCAATTCCTTCTTGATCGCATTGATATATATCCCTTTGCCCGCACCGCCATACGGCTTTCTGGCATACTTGATCAATACTTTGCCGTCAAAAGGCGGCCGCCATCCTTCCTTCCTCAACTTTTGAATATAACCTTTGATCTTTCCGAGTAACGATTCGACAAAAATATTAAAAATATCATCGGCATCAACAATACCCTGCTCCTTGAGCCAGGGCACATTCGCTACAACACCCGCCCTGGTCTTCGTCCCCAAAAACGTGGCCAACGTCACCACCTGATAATAATCCAGGAGAGGCCCGCCCTGATCATCCTTGAATGTTGAAAGTTCGACCAAGGAAAGGGCCCGCTCATAACGATCAGGTTTCTGCGCGATCTCTTTCGCTATATCGAGCCTCAACGGGATCCCCTGCAGGCTTATCCGCAGCAACTGCCCTGCAAATGCCCCCTCATCCTTGATCTTTTTCAGGCTCTGCCAAAAAGCCCGGACATCACCCACTTCACCATCTGCCTGCGGTTCAACTGAAACCCATTCAGGAAGCTCTGCGACAGGATCTTTTTGCGCCAAAAGCTCCTTCCTTACGCGCTGCAAACATTCCCGGTCCGTAAGCTTGCGGTCCGCGGCATATTTGATCAACACCTTGCCCTCGACATCAACCCATGGCTGGCCGCCATTCTTCAAAGCATCCACCAGCGATCTGATCCTTTTATACAGCCGCCCCCTGAAGATACGGTAGATATCATTGCCATCGAAGAGGCCCTGCGCGGCCAGCCAGCCTGTGCGGGCCGGCGCCCACCGCCTGAAATTGGCCCCGTACCTTCTGGCCAATGTCAGGGCCTGGGAAAAACTAAAAAGCGGCCGGCCGGCTTTATCCCGATATGCCCAAAGTTCGATCAAAAATACGGCCCGCGCGTACCGGTCGTCTTCCCTGGAAATTTCCTCCGCGGCTTTTTGTTTCACGCCGGCCCCATGAAAACTGATCCGCTGCAACTGCCGTGCGAACTCATCTTTATCGTCGATCTTTTGAAGCTGCTTCATAAAACCCGGAACATCCACATCGCCGCTGCCGGCCTCCGGGGTGATGGAGACCCCTTCAGGAGCAAATTTGACCGGAACTTCTTTCTTTTCCAGTTCAGCCCTCAAGTTGTTTAGCCAGGCTCCGTCTTTGGGCACCCACATGACGGCATATTTCAACAATATCTTGCCATCGAGCACCGGCGCTTCCCGGCCGCTCTGCATCAATTGCTCGATCATGAACCGGATCTTGACCACCAACCTGTTCTTCAAAATGTAAGAGATATCGCTGCCGTCAAAAATATCCTGCTCCATCAGCCATTGCAGACGCGACCGGACCTGGCTTCTTCCCCGCGGGCCGGACGACCCGGCGATCGTCACGGCTTGTTCAGGATCGAACAGAGGCAGGCCCTGCACATTCACGTATGTCAAAAGTTCAACCACAAAAAGCGCCTGCGCGTACCGATCGCCGCTTCGGGCGATCTCTTTGGCCGCCACAGGACCGATGGGCCTCCCCTGCGACATGAGGCGTGCCAACTGCCGGGTAAAGACCTCTTCGTCGTCGGTCTCTTTAAGATCTCTAAGAAAATCCGCAACAGCAACCTCCTCATTCCCTGCGGCAGGCCCGACGGAGATCCACCGGGGAATACCCGTAACGAAAGCTTCTATCGCCTCAAGTTCGGTCCGGATCCTTTTTATCCGCTCGGCGTCTATCCGCCCCGGCATCATGGCATGCTTGATCAGCATTTTACTGTCGGGCCCTCGCACTTCCGGCACAGCCTGGCTTAACCCTGCCATAAGGAGCTCGATCTTCAGGAATATCGTGTTTTTGATAATATAATAAATGTCGTCGCTGTCGAAGATGCCCTGCTTCAGCAGCCAGTTTATACGCCATAACGCCTGTTCTCTCACATTCAAGCCGGGTGATCCGGCCAATGACATGATCTGATCAAGCGTAAAAAGTAGCTGGCCATTCTCATCCTGGTATGTCAACAGTGCGATCACGAAAAGGACCCGCGCGTACCGGTCAGGTTCCCGGGTGATCTTTGCCCATGCATTATGGTCCAGGGCTTGCCCCCGGAATTTGATGCGCCGCAATTCCTTCAGCAGAACGCCCTCCTGAACTTCTTTCAGCCCTTTCAAATATTCTCCTACATCAACGGGCTTGCCATCATCGCCCGCATCAACAGCCAGCCCTTGCGGAAAACTTGTGGACATTTCGTTACTCTTGAGCTTTTCCTTGATCCACTCCCACGGGTCATTGCCAAAAGCCCCCTGGTTGCTCATGTACGCCATCAATCTGATGCCGTCCACCCGAGAAAGCCGGTATCCTTCACGGGACAGGTCATCGATCAGCGCCCTGGCCCTTTCCAGCCAGCTCCTGGCCAGGAGCGTATAAAACTGCCGGTCATCAAGGACTGTCTGGCCCAGGAACCAGTTGACCTGTCCGGGCAGCTGCATCCTGTTGCTGCGCTCCAAAGAATTTGCCAGCACGCGCGCGCGTGAAAGATCGAACAGGGGCTCGCCTTCGTTGTTCCTGTAATTTAAAAGTTCCATCAATACAAGGACCCGTGCATACCGGTCTTTCTTGACGGCAAGCCTGCCTGCGGCCTGCGGATCCCAGACAACTTCCCCCTGGAACCTCATGCGCGGCAATTGTCCTTCAAAAAAGCTTTCTCTCCCGGCCTGTCCAAGTCTTTGCAGGAAGTCCCGCGCATCCTCCATGCCTCTGCCATTTTCCGGATCGATGGTCAACCCTGCGGGGATCGTTATGCCGACAACAGAAGCTTCGGCGGCATCGGCATCCGCTCTTTCGGGGGTCAGGCGTCCAGAGGGATCTTTTATCTCGTTGCGGTGAACTAAGGCATCTTTCTTCCTCGCCCACAATGCCGCATCGATAGCCCGCGCCATCTCCGTCAGGAGCAACTCTGGCCTGACGGCATACGTGAGCAATACCTTGCTGTCAAGCTCCGCCAATTTCCAGACATATACTTTCTCCTTATCCACCGTCAATTTGTTAACAAGCCATTGGACCTCTTCAAACACTCCTTCAGCGAGGATACGATAAATATCATGGCCGTCAAAAATACCCTGTTGCAGCAAGAGATTGATCTGCCAATGGTAATCCTTCTTCTTCGTCACGGACAATTTTCCGGCTAATACAACAGCGGCCTGAAGACCAAATAAGGGTTGACCCCCGTCATTCTTACGCATCAAAAGTTCTACCAAAAAAAGTGTCCGCGCGAATCGGGCCGCCGGCTTGACCAGCGCCACAGCGTTCCGTTCATCCGCGACCCTTTTCCCGGCGAATGTGATACGCGCGAACTGCCGCGCGAAAACTTCCTCATCGCCGGAAGCGGCCTTAAGTATTGCCAGGAACTCCTGCGGGATGCCATCTTTCGGGCTAATATTGACCGGGGCTAAACCAGGGGGGATCCGGGCAAGAATACCCCTGAGAGGCGCCTCGTTCTCCTCAAGGGCCTTTTGCTTCTCAAGCACTTTTTGCTTCTGAATAGCCTGAAGCTCTTTTTGCTTCTCAAGGGCCTTTTTCTTCTGAAGCGCCTTATGCGCCTCAAGCACCCTTTTCTTTTCAGCGGCTTTTTGCTTTTCAAGAGACGCCATTTCCTTAATAGTCTCTTGTCTTTCAAGCGCCCCCCGTAAGTCCTGGATACGATCCGCGTCAACAGTCCCCGTCAGGCGGGCATACCTGATCAATATTGTCGCGTCAAGCTCAAAGCGGACCTGGCCCAGGGCCTTCAACCGGTCCATGATCAATTCGATCTTGAGAAATAACTGTTGCTGCAAAATTGAATAAATATCATGTCCGTCAAAGATCTGCTGTTCCAGCAGCCAATTGATACGCCCTAACGCCTGATCCCTGGCGAACCAGCGCAGTGTTCTTGCCAGTACCGCCGCTTCATGAATGCTGAAAAGAAGCTGTCCTGCGGCATTTTCATATCTTAACAATTCAATTAAGAAAAGGATCCGCGCATGCCAATCCGGTTCTTGCGCGATCTTTTCAAGTTCATCCTTGTCCAGATCCTGTCCATGGAATTTCATGCGTGACAACTGGCCGGGGACCGCGTCCGTTTTGATACCTTCAAGATCTTTCAAGAACATTCCAACATCAACGGGCAGGCCGTCTGGTCCCGGATCAACGGTCAGCCCTTCCGGGAGATCCACGTCCGTATCCTCATGTTCCAACCTGTCCTTTATTTCCCGCCAGGGGTCTTTACCGAAAGCTCCCAGTTTGGTCGCATAGGCCATCAGCTTGAGGCCATCCGACGAGGAAGGTTCCCACCCTTCCGCGAGCAGTTCATCGATCGTGTTCCTGGCCTGATTCAATTTACGGCTTGCCAAAAGCACAAAGAACTGCTCCTCATCAAGGACCCTCTGCTCCAGGAACCAGGCCGCGTTCCCGGACATCCGCTGCCTGTTCGCTTCCTCCATGACATTCGTCAGCACAAGGGCCCTGGAGAGATCAAAAAGAGGCTCCCCCTTTTTATTCAAATATCCAAGAAGCTCGATCAAAAACAGGACCCGCGCGTACCGGTCTTTCCCACGGGCAAGCCTTTGCGCGTCCGTGGGGTCCAGGGATGCCCCCTTGAAATTGATGCGCGGCAACTGGCGGGCAAATGTCTCCGGGTCATCGGTCTTTTTCAGATCATTCAGAAAGCCCCGGGGATCCACCGCGCCGCCCCCCTTTTCAGGAGTGATGGCGATCCATGGCGGAATGACCATGCCGGAACGGTCTTTCTTTTGAAGCTCCCGGCGTAGATCCTTTAAACGCTCCTTATCGGCGGGGCCATGCAGGCGGGCATACCGGATCAATATACTGGCGTCAAGCGCAAGGAACGGAGGGCCATCCTGCCGCAAGAGGCTGATCATCGAGCTGATATTCACAAATAACTGATGATGCACGATGGCATAAATATCATGCCCGTCAAAGACCTGTTGCTCCTGCAGCCAATGGATGCGCCCTAAAGCCTGTTCCCTGGCGAACCAGTGCAGGGATCGCGCCAGGACCGCCGCTTCATGCGTGTTGAACAGCGGCCGGCCTCCCGCATTTTCATATCCCAACAATTCAATGTAAAACAGGGCCCGCGCATACCAATCCGGTTCACGGGCGATCTTTTCGAATTCCTTTTTATCCGGGTCCTGTCCCTGGAATTTCATCCGCGACAATTGGCCGGGGACCGCCTCCCGGGAGCTCCCTTCGAGGTCTTTCAGGAATCCCCGGACATCCACAAACTGGCCATCGCGTCCCCGCTCAATGGTCAATCCATCCGGGATACTCACATGCGTATCCTTGTGTTTCAACCTGATCTTTATTTCCTCCCAGGGATCTTTGCCCAGAAAATCCAGTTTGGTTGTATACGCCAGCATCCTGGCACCATCCCGGGGGGACGGCTCCCAACCTTCCGCCAGCAGTTCATCGATCAGACGACTGGCCTGATGCAATTTGCGGCAGGACAATAGTGCAAAGAACTGCTGGTCATCCAGCACTTCCTGTTTCACGAACCATGCGACCTGCCCGGACACCTGTGTCCTGTGCGCCGCGGGCAATGTACTCGCCATCACAAGCGATCTGGACAGATCAAAAAGCGGCACCCCCTGCCGATCCGTATATCCCAGGAATTCGATCAAAGACAGGACCCGCGCGTACGGGTCTTTCGTACGGGAGATCTTTTCAGCCCTTTTGCTGTCCAGAGCCTGCCCCTGGTACCTAAGCCGCTGAAGTTGATCATAAAATGCACCGGTGGTTTCTATACCTGCAAGCTGTTGCAGGAAATCCCGGACAACATGGTCACCAGGCTTCCCGTCTATGGTCAAACCTTCCGGGATCGTTATAGCGGCAAGGGACGCCTCGGCGGCGTCGGAACGGATCTCCAGCTCATTGGCGCCATCATAATCAAGCGACTGGTCAAAGATCTCTTCCAGTTCGACGCGTTCGCCATTCAGCCAAACCGTCACGCTGTCATCGGCTAAAGCCCTTTCCAGTGTCTCGCGGACATCAGCAAAAGATACTCCGAATTTCTGCAAAGCTTCACCCCAGGATTCCGCCTCCAGGTCAAGGCCATGTCCCAGGATATTCAGATGCACAGGCACCAGGACCCCTCTCCCTGTCCAAAGTTCATCGCCCGTGCGTGAAGGGTTGATGGGCGGGGCGGGAATAATATGGTATAAGGTCACTTCGGAAAAACCGCCGACACCTTTCTTATCCAATGACCGCTCCCTGCCATACTTCTTCGCATACACCAGGTCTTTATAGGTCCATTTTTTCAGCAGCCTGCGCTCGATCTCTTCTTCATCCAGGCCCGCATTCACAAAAAACTGCCTCCTGTCGCGTATTTGCCGGACAGGTGAAGGCAATTCCTGACGATACACGTGAGGTATTTTATACTGATATATTATGGCCCAGTTCCTCATGAAATTGTCCATGCCTGAATTGGCACGGGCCCAGCGATACTTGCCGCAGTAACGGTCGAATCTGGCCTTGAGCCCATCCCCTTCCTGGCTTAAGCGCATATACTCAGGAAGGAACTCCTTGAAGAGCCACCCCTGCATCCGGTTGCGAACATCCAGGCTGAAGCTGAGGAACAAACGCCGCACAATGGGATCTTCCTGCCTTTTCCCTGCTTCCACTTCCTTCAACAGGGCCTTGTCCTCGACAACAGAATCATCAATGTATTGCTTTAGTTCGTCGGACAGGATGCCGAGCTCATTGAAGAGGAATTTTACGTCCTGCACATCTACCTGAAGGCCCGTTTCAACACCGCTTTTTTTATTCACCATCGTCCCGGAAACCAGGTCGGCTTTTAATTTCAACGCATCAAGCGGCAATCCCCCTGTTTTATTTACCGTCCGTAACAATAACTTGCTGCGCATATCTCCGGCGAAAACAATGGAATTAAGGATCCGCCGCACAGGCAAACCGGTCGATCTAAGCGTGGACCACAATTTCTTGAACAACTCACCTTTTTCCGCAGACCACTGCCCTATACTGATAGAAAAATAGACATCCTCACCATCGGCGATCATCCAACCTTCTTCCTCCTGCGCCATCCAGAAATCCACGACCTGCCTCAAATATCCTATATTCCTGAGTAACATGACCTTGATCTTGAAAGCGTTGAACAACGGGAACCCGTCATGATCAACCTTTTGTGAAAGCCAGTCGATCTTCGGCATGATCGTTCCGAGTTCTTCCAATGAAACACGGTCAACCACATACAAAGCTTCCTTCCCCGTGAGCAATCTTTTCCCGCCACGCCGGTACGCCGCAAGAGCCCTGAACATCATGAACCGCCGGCAGGCGCCATCCGCCCCAAGTATCCGGTTCAGATCTTTGATCATGTTGGGATCATCCGTCGCTTCTGCGTACTCCCGAAAAACTTTTATGAACTGCTCTTTAAGCCACGCCGCAGACTGCTGCCTGATATCGAGGCTGAAACTGTAAGCAACCCGCTGAAAGATATCCTCGCTTTCGGCAGAAACATCGCTTGCCGTTAACTTTTCCAGCAATGCCCTGTCTTCCCGGACCTGCGCATCCACGTGAGCGTCGAAGGCCTCAGGCCCATTTAACAACTTGCGTAACTCATGAACACCGGCCACATCGATCCTCGTCATCCCTCTGACGATCCGTTCCTGCTGCTCACTGCCCCAACGCGCTTTATTGTTCGTCTTTTTCCGCATCCAGACCAAAAATGAAATGATGGTTGAAAACTTCGTCCGGCCATCAAGATGCTGACGAAAATATTTCAAGATCGCGGGATCATCATCCAGTCCCCACTGCATGAACTGAACAATATCACTCGCCTTGAACAACCACTTTCCTGAGATCATCTGTTCTTGCGCCAGTGACTGGGCCTTTGCCGGCAAAAGAGACTGTTGATCGATAGCCGCATATCTAACCAATTGAACAGCGTGGTTGGCAGTGAACAATCTTTGCCCATCCCTCTTCAGGTCCAAAAGCTTCATTAACGCAAGCAGCCGATCCTGCAACCCTTTCTTGCCGGCGATGAACAATGCGGTCTGCTCCGTAAAGATATCCGCACCATCCATTTTCATGCGCCGAAGTTGAAGGGCCATGGCCTTGCGCTGATCCTGATCTCTTTTTTTATAAGTAGAAAATTTAATAAGAAGGGCGTCGAAACTATCTATATGCCCGTCAACCTCAGGCGCGATGGTCAGCCCCCGTGGGACCTTAACACCAACAGCCTCCCCATTGGCCGACACACTTTCAGCCTCGACATGGACCTCCAAGGGCTGCTGCAGCGCCAGTTGCGACGCGTCGATCGCTGTGACTGTCTCCGGGGCGATCTTCATCTGCATGCCGCCCGCGAAATATTTCCTGGGGATCGTTTCCCGGGTGGCCGGATCATATTCTTCACGGATAAAATTATAAGCGCCTTTTTTGAAGGCTTCCACATACCGGCCCCAGATAGCCTCGGCTTCTTTGGGGTCATCGATATTGATGCCCGGGACCTTGTTATGGTCCACATAGAACCCGAGCGGAGACCCCGGCATGGCGCCCAGGAGCTTCTTCTTGTACCAGGCCGCAAGGATGAGTGAATTGTAAACCTGGCGTAACGGCGCGAAATTTTTTCCTTCGTTGACTTCTTTTTCGAGGACAGGAATGATTATCTCGCGGATGATATCTTTGGGCAGATCTTCCCCCCTCCCATCCCCTACCTGCCGAGGGGAGGGCTCTAATGGCAGGGCAGATAATGCACCGTTCTTTTCCATAGACCGATAATCTGACTCCAGCATGACCTTGAGGCGTGCCTCGACCACGTACCCCACGGCAGACTCCGGAGGCAACCCGTCTGTCGCGCGCGGCTTTTCGTACACCACAGCCTTCGCGGGCATGATCCAAACTTTGTTGAACGTATCGACCGGGATATCCGTGGTCCCGAATTTTGTCCGCGCCTGCCGGTACACTTCTTCCCAGAATTTCTTTCCCAGCCCGTCCTCGGGGTACATCAGGCTCGCGGTGAGCTGCTTTAACAGATAGTCCTGCGCGAGAAGGTCCCGCCCCATTTCCGTCCGGCCAAAAGCGTCCGGAACAATACGGTCCTTCTCGTACGGTGAAAGATTGACCCACAGTTCGTTCTCGGGGACTGTGAGCGAAGCGAGGAAATATTTGATCAGGCGGGTCGCGACGGCTTTCACCTGCGCATCGGCTGCTGAAGGATCTCCTTTATCGAGGATAAAATCGAAACGGAAAGGGTCATCACGAAAAACCTTGATGCCCTTTAATAAAGGTGGCGCGAACACAGGGCTCAAGGCAATACGGGCCCCAGGTTCCGGCAGCAAAGCCACCCCCTGGGCATAGGCGCGCAGGTCCGACATTAAAAATGCCGGTATCAGCACAGCCGCCAGGACCCTGTGGATCATTTGCTTTACGCGCAATCCCATCCCCTGTTTTGAAAAGACCACGTCCACCTATTATGAAAGATAACATATATTATTTATAGGTTTCAAGCTGCGGGGGCAAGGGGGGCCGAAGGACGGTCCGGCATAGCGTGATACTGGTAATGATTGACTTCGATCGTGCCGTTAAAGAGCTTGCGCAGCTTGTCAGGGCGGGCGTCATCCCATGCCGCGGCGTCAATGGATGGCCAGTGTTGCGCCGCGAACTCCCGGTTGATGCCCGGGGCCATATGGCGCGCGATCAGTGCGGCTTCGATAAGGATCGTTCCGGAACCGCACATGGGATCGATCAGGAGCGTTTCTCGGTCCCAGGGGCTGAGCAGGACCCTGTCGGCAACAAGAAGGTCATGGAAACCAAGGTCCTGCAGTTCGCGTTTAACGATCGCCTCAAGCCCGAATGTTGAAGTTACGATCAGACGGATCTTTTTCATCGCCTGGAAGGATTCACCCGTTCGAAATCAATGTGGCCCTGGTAGGGATCGAGGTCGGTGAGGCGAACATGGACTTTCTGCCCTACCGCCATCCTGTCACCGCCGCGCACCACGCGCCCTTCGACCGGCGGCGCCAGCAGGCGGACGTAAACACCTTTTTCAGAAGCGCCGGTCACAATGCCGTCGAACGCCTCGCCGATATGCCCGGTCATCAGCACTGCGGCCGCGACCTTCTGCATGAAGCGCTCCACTTTCTTCGAGGCCTTGTCGCGGTCCGTGCACCAGGCGGAATGTTCGATGAGCTCGCGGCGGTCGTACGGGCACGGCTTGCCGTCAAGCACCGCCTTGAGAAGCCGCTGGATGATCACATCCACATACCGCCGGTTCGGCGCTGTCGAATGCGTATAGTCGGAGACCGCAAGGCCGAAATGGCCGACCGGCGGCTTGCCCGGTTCCAGCATCATGTATTCCCCCGGCCCCAAAAGCTTCACGATGGCCAGCGAAAGGTCGGGGAACCGCACGGGATCCGCGGCCTTGCGTTTGAACAGGAATAATGACAACGCCCGGGAATCGGGTTCTGGCGGAAGCTTCGTACCAAATTCCGCCGCAAGGTCCACGATGCCAGGCCAGTTCTTGGGAATGCGCACGATCCGCTGGATCACAGGGACCTTCGCCTTTTCCAGAAAACCCATCACCGTGCCGTTGGCCGCGATCATGAAATTCTCGATGAGATAATGCGCCCGGTCCTCGCTCGGAAGGACAAGCGCGGTGACCACCTCGTTCATCATGACCGGCTTGACCTCAAGGCTTTCAAGTTCGAGCGCGCCGCGCTCCATGCGGAACGTCTTGAGGCGGCCGGAAGCTTCGTCCTGCAGGCGCACCTGCGTCTCCAGGCCCGGGATCCCGGCAAATGCCGCCGGCGCGGGCCCCCTGTCCTCAAGCCAGGCGCCGGCCTCTTCATAAACAAGCTTGGCCTTGTTGCACACCAGGGCCCGGTAAATATCCCCGCGGCGGACATCCCCGTTCTTGAGCACCGCGAACTCAATGACGATCGCCGCGCGGTCCTCACCGGGCTTGAGCGACGTGAGGTCGGTCGAGAATTTCGGGGGCAGCATGGGAAATGTTTCAATGCCGGTGTAAACGGACGTGGCGTTGTGCTCGGCGTAAAGGTCGGCCTCGCTGCCTTTGTGGACAAAAAGGTCGACGTCCGCGATGGCAACCTTGACCCTGATCTCCTGGTTCGGGCCGTATTCGGCATATTCGATCTGATCGAGGTCGAGCGAATCCGCGTTGTCAATGGAAGACCACAGCAGGGAACGCAGGTCAGAGCGTTCACCCCGATGGGAACGCAGGACGCGCTCGGCATCAAGGCCCCTGAGTTCCTGCTCCACCCGCCGCGGGAACTGGTGATGGAAGCCGTAGCGGTCCATGGCCCGCCGGGCAATGCTGTGAAGGTCAATAGACATCGGGAATAAAATGCTGGCTGTTGATGGGCGGCCGCCTGTAATGTTTGTCCTTCTGGCGCGGCGGCAGCTTCACCGGCTTGAGGGTAAGGTCCTTGTAAGGGATCAACGACAACAGATGATGGATGCAGTTGAGGCGCGCCCGATCCTTGTCATCGGCCTCGACGACATTCCAGATGGCTTCCTTGATATCGGTATGGCGGAACATCTCGTCCTTGGCTTTGGAATACTCCACCCACTTGGACCGCGACTGCACATCCATGGGCGAAAGTTTCCAGCGGCGCACAGGGTCGGTATTGCGCTTCTGGAACCGGCGCTCCTGCTCCTCGTCGCTGATCGAGAACCAGTATTTCACAAGGATAATGCCCGAGCGGATGAGCATGCGCTCGAATTGCGGGCAAGTGAACAGAAAATCACGGTACTGGTCCTCCGTGCAAAAGCCCATCACGTGTTCAACTCCAGCCCGGTTGTACCAGCTGCGGTCGAACAGGACCATCTCGCCGGCAGCCGGGAGTTCATCCACATAACGCTGAAAATACCACTGGCTCTTTTCCTTGTCAGTGGGCGTACCCAGCGCCACCACACGGCAGATGCGCGGGTTCAGCCGCTGGGTGATACGCTTGATGACCCCGCCTTTGCCGGCCGCGTCACGCCCCTCGAACAGGACAACGACCTTTAAGCCCTTCACCTTGACCCATTCGTGAAGCTTGACGAGCTCGATCTGCAATCGGGCGAGTTCCTTCTTGTAGAACTTGCCCTTCAATTTCTTCTTTTTATCACCCATGACATGACTTTCGGTTGATGCCGGGGACCGTTATCGTCCTGTGCCTCAATGGCGCCTGGCAGAAGGTTATCATAACAACCCGGAACAAAAAATCAAGCGATGCGTTCCAGGCCTTCGCCGGAAACCAGAACACCAGCCCAGCGCGGACGGTCCACCTTGAGCGGCTCAGGCCCTTCGGCCTGGGGCCAGCGGAAGAAATCGGCCGGGACCTTGAATTTAGGAAGGGATCGGCACAGATGCGCGGCAAGCAAAGCCCGCGAGACCTCGGCCCCCCGCATACATCGGATGAGCGCTACAGGGACGCTGCCGAACTCTTCATCGGGCTTCCCCGCGACGAGCGCGGCAGCCACACCCGGGACTTTCAGCAGCCAGGCTTCGACCTCCTCGGGCTGGATATTCTCCCCGCCTCTGAAGAACATGTTGTCCTTGCGGCCTTTGACCCGAAGCCGGCCGTCCGCATCCAGCTCACCGGTGTCGCCGGTGGCGAACCACCCGTCCGCGTCGAAAGGCTTTTCCATGCCCGAGGCGCACGCATACCCCTGGAATAAAACCGCCCCTTTGACCATGATCTCACCGTCGTCTGCCAGCTTCAGCTCACGGTACGGCAATACGCGCGCGCAGGCAGCAACGGCATCAGCGGCCCCAAGCCGGGATGAGGTGGCGACCTGCGACGCTGTTTCCGTCAAGCCGTAGGAAATATGGATCGACAACCCCGCGGCCACCGCTTTCTCTAGAAGACGCACAGGGATGGGCGCTCCGCCCAGAAGGATGGCTTTCAACGCGCGCGCCGCCGCAACACCGCCGGGACCCTCGAGCAGGCGGGCCAGCTGGGTCGGCACCAAAGACACGTGCGTGACGCCGTCCCTCACAAGGACCGCGGCAGGGTCCTGTTCATCGTGGCCCAGGACAACAGCCGCCCCGGCTGAAAAACAGCGCCAGAGGATGCCGATCCCTCCGACATGAAATAATGGCAGTGACAAAAGCCATCGGTCCCGGGGGCCAACTGCAATGGCGTCCGCGGCGCCAACGGCGTTATAATGAAAATTGCCGCAGCTCAGCACCGCGGCCTTCGGCATCCCCTGGCTGCCAGATGTAAATACAACAGCCGCCGCCTGATCAGCCGCGAACCCGACCGCTTCAGCCGCATCAGGGCCCGTCAACGGCATGGCTGCAACGGATGCCGCAAGATCACTGTCATCGACAAACGAGGCGCAGTCCAGTTGGGACGCCAAAGCCTTCGCGGCAGGCACAGGATAGCGGGGATTAAAAAGAACGCTGACACATCCTGCCCGCCAGAGAGAAAAAAGAGCCGCGATATGATCAAGGCTGTTACGGGCAAAGAGCCCCACCCGGCTTCCCGCCGCCGGGCCATCCTGCGTGATCCGCCGCACGGCGGCGTTGATGCGCCGGTCCAGTTCCAGGTAAGATATTTCATTGCCGCGGTCACGGACCGCGCAGGCCTGCGGCGTGAGACGGGCATGCACAGAGATGGGACAGCCTATTTCAGGCATCTTTGACGGGGCGGATGAGTTTGAAATCAAGGTCGCTCTTTTCCAAAGCGTACGGCCCGGGGATGATCATCCTCCCGGCCGGTTCAAAGGGCTCGTCGAGAAGGTTCTGGGAATACCACTTGCCTGTATCAAGCCCCGCGGGTTCCTCAGGGGTCACCGCGCAGGCCAGATGGGCCAGCGCCAGCAAACCTACGGAAGATTCAAAGGTGGAACTGATGGCCGCGCGGATCCCGCGGTCATGGGCCCAGCGGACCCATCCCATGGTCTTTTCCCAGCCGCCCAACAGCATGGGTTTGAGGACCAGCATCTTGAGGTTGTCCAGCCCCTCTAGCTGGTCCTCAGTGCATTCACGCAAGGTCTCATCGAGGGCAAACGGGAATTTGGTGATACGGCTGAACTCGTCCAAAGCATCGGGATCGTCAATGGGCTCTTCCAGGTACTCAATGGCACTCGGCTCAAACTCCCTGACAAAATTGAACGCCTGGCCGTAGCGCCAGCGGCGATTGGCATCAAGATGAAGCCGGCCATCCGGCGGAAGCACCCCCAGCACCCAGGACACCTTCTGATGGTCCGCCTTGATATCAGGGTCCCCGACCTTGAGCTTGAAGGAGCGGCACCCGTCATGGACAGCCGCTAACACCTCTTTCTGAAGGAGCTTCTGGCTCGTTTGCGACAGGAGCTCCGAACGCGGCACCTGCCCCGTCGACGCCGGGTTAATCAGGCGGTCAAGGCTGACATCACGGCGGCGCGCCAGAAGGTCCAGCACCGCGGTCTCGAACGCGCAACGCACGGACGGGAACAACTTCCATGTCCGCAGCCACGCCTCAAAACGCCACGTCAGCGACTCGACATCATCAGGAATGGAATTGCCCCTGACCTTGTCCTTAAGGAAAAACAGCTGTTTCTGGACATCCTGCAGACGTTCCGCGCTGAAACCGATGAGCGGCGCCACCTCACCCACACCCGTGGTGTGGTCATCGCCCTTGATAAAGATCAAGAATCCCGCACGCTCCCGCTGAAACTCTCCGGCAAGCTCAAGCGCCTGGGCCAGCGGCAGGCTGTAACGGAATATCTCAAGGTCAATGATCTTCACAGGCACCAGCCGATCGAAAAAAGGGCAGCATAACACAAAAGGACCCGGCCGGTGGCGGCCAAAGCCTCGTTAAGCGCCGGTCCTTCACTGAGAGTAAGAACGGTCCTGATCACGGGGGCCGCGACCAGAAGCGTCAGCGCCGCCAGCAGGGTCCAGGGATGCGCGTGCGGGCCTGTAACAAAACAAAAAGGGACGAGCGCCGCCCCCAGCAGGCACAGGCAATATTCCCATCGGGCAAAAACCCGGCCGAAACGGACCGCGAGCGTGCGCTTGCCGGCCTTGCGGTCGGCGTCAATATCGCGCAGGTTGTTGACGCAAAGGATGGCGGTCGACAGAAGCCCCGGCCCGACTCCCGCCGCGACAGCCGCCGGATCAAGGCGAAGGGCCTGCACATAATACGTCCCGGCAACAGCCACAGGCCCAAAAAATACCAGGACAAAAATATCCCCCAGCCCGAGATACCCGAGGGCATGGCGTCCCGCCGTATAAAGGATCCCTGCCGCGATGGAAAAGACCCCGATGGCCACCACGGGCCAGCCGCCGCGCCAAACCAGATAAAGCGACACGAGCGCCGCCAGCGCAAAGGCCAGGATAAAACTGTTGCGCACTGTCGCAGGCGCGATAAGACCCGCCTGCGTCACACGCACGGGGCCGATGCGCTCCGGCGTGTCAGCGCCTTTGCGGAAATCAAAATAATCATTGGCCAGGTTGGTGCCGATCTGGATAAGGAGCGCTCCCGCCAATGCGCAGCCAGCGGCAAGCGCATGCCCCGCGCCGTCATGCCAGGCCATGGCCGCGCCGACAACAACAGGCGCCGCGGCCGCGGGAAGGGTTCTGGGACGGATGGCCATCAACCATGGATTTGACATAAAAGAAAACCTTACCTTTAGCGATCGTCAGGGACGCCGGGGGAATTTTGAAAAATCAGGTTTGCGTTTTTGAACGAACGCATCCCTTCCCTCCTGGGCCTCGGGAGACATGTAAAAAAGCATGGTGGCATTGCCCGCGAGTTCCTGCAGGCCGGCCTGCCCGTCGCAATCAGCATTGAGCGCGGCTTTAAGGCAGCGAATGGCCATCGGTGAGTTGGCCAGGATCTCGCGGCACCAGCTGACCGTCTCTTCTTCAAGGCGCTCAAGCGGTACCACCACATTCACAAGCCCCATCGCCAGCGCCTGAGCGGCATTGTACTTGCGGCAAAGGAACCATATTTCACGCGCCTTCTTCTGCCCGACGATGCGCGCCATATAGCTGGCGCCGTAACCCCCGTCAAAAGATCCCACACGCGGGCCGGTCTGGCCGAACACCGCATTTTCCGCGGCGATGGAAATGTCGCACAGAAGATGCAGGACATGCCCTCCGCCAATAGCGTACCCGGCGATCATCGCGATCACGGGCTTGGGACAGGTGCGTATCTGGCGCTGGAGGTCGAGCACATTGAGGCGGTTGACTCCCTTGGCATCCTTGTAGCCCGCCTCCCCCCTGACCTTCTGGTCGCCGCCGGAACAGAACGCCCGGCCGCCCGTGCCTGTAAGGATAACGACCCCGATCTTCGCGTCGTCGCGCGCATCATACAACGCCTGCGCCATTTCCGTCACCGTCAGCGGACGGAACGCGTTGTGGACCTCAGGGCGGTTGATGGTGATCTTCGCCATACCGCCTGATTTTTCATACGTGATATCCTTGAACGTCGCGGCTTTTTTCCATTTCAGCGCGGGGATCATGCTTGTCCTTCCGGTAATGTTTTATCGATGAACACTTTCAGATCTTCCTGCCACGCCTGGTGCAGACGGAGATTTTCATCGCGGCGTGTCACGACCTCAATGAGCGCGGGGCCTTTGCGGCGGACCGCTTTGGCGTAGGCACGGATAAATGCCGCAGGGGTCTTAGGCTGCTCATACGGCACCCCGAACATGGCGGCCGCGTGTTCGAAATGATACCCGTGCGGTATCCCGAAAAGACGGTCAACGTCATCCCCAAGCCGCGCCACGGGCAGGAAAGAAAATATCCCTCCGCCGTCATTATTCATCACAACGACCGTGACGGGCAGGCGATTGGCCGCGAGGATGGCCAGTGAATTGATATCATGCAACGCCGCGAGGTCGCCGATAACAAGCGTGACCGGCCTTGCCAGGCCGCGCGCGAACCCCCCCGCGCTGGCCATGATCCCGTCAATGCCGCTGGCGCCCCTGTTGGCGCCTATGGCGATATCCCCCGGCCTGACGGCCCCGTACATATCCATGTCGCGCACAGGCATGCTGTTGCTCAGAAAAAGTCCGTGCCCCGCCGGGAGCTGCCGGGAGACCAGGCGAGCGACCCCGGGTTCGCTCAACGGCCCGCGCGCGGCTTTCTCTATCCTGGCCGCGATCTTCTGCGACAATTTCTGCATGGCAACCAGCGCCGGATCTTCCCGCCGCGCCTTGACCTTTGGCGTCACGGCACAACAGAATGCCTCAACCCCCGCCTCGATGCGCAATGTCACCTGGTGGGCCGGATCATTGCGCAAAGGGTGGTTAAGGACCATCACGTAATGTTCCAGCCTGCGGCTTTCCAGAAAAAGGTTGAGGCGCTTTGAGGTCATCCGCCCGCCGACCTGCAGGATCCCGTCGATGTCCAGGGACGCGGCAAAACGCGCGCTCAGCAGCATCTGGTCAAAATGATGGATCACGGGCCCTTGCGCCGGCGTCAACCGCAATGTGGAGGTGACATCCGGGAACAGGGGCCACTGCAATCTTTCCGCCAGCTCCAGGACAGCGTCCCTCTCCCCCGGCGAACGCAGTTTCCCGACAACGATAATACCGCGCTTGACCGCGTCAAGCGCACGGACAACCTCTGCCGTCGCCGCCGCGTTAAGGGTCCCATCCGGAGCGTGGTAGGCCGTATAGGGTGCCGTGCCTTCCCGGTGCCTGGCAATATCGGCCAGATAATCATCCGGATCAGCGGCACCGGCCACAGGCGCCAGCGGTTCGCGGAACATGCAATTCAGATGCACGGGCCCGCCCGGTGAACGCCTCGCCCGGTAAACCGCCTGGTCCACCGTGGTGAGGACCATGGCGGGCGGGATCTCGATCGTCGGGCACGGCAGGTCATACTGGAAGCGCACGTATTCAGTGAAAAGGCCAGGCTGTTCGATCGCCTGGTCCGCGCCCGTTTTGCGCAATTCGGGCGGACGGTCCGCCGTGAGCACAATGAGAGGAAGTTTTTTTCTGGAACATTCAATGATCCCGGGAAGGAAATTGGCTGCGGCTGTCCCTGACGTGCAGACAATGACAGCCGGCTTTCCCGCCGCCGCCGCATAGCCCGTCGCAAAGAAAGCCGCGGCCCGTTCATCAAAATGGACAAGCGCTTTGGCGCGCGGTTCACCGGCAATGGCCAGCGCCAGGGGCGCGGAACGCGATCCGGGGCAAATGATAAAGGTATCAATGCCGTTACGGATCAACTCATCCACAATGAGCCCGGCCCAGATAAAATTGATGTTGGGATCAGCTGCTGTCATGAAAGCGCCTTGAGGATATTGCTGATCTTAAGCTCGACCTCCGCCCATTCACGGTGCGGATCTGACCCCGCCACAATCCCCGCGCCCGCGAAAACAGAAAGTTCCCTCCCGCGCACCAGCCCTGAACGGATGGCCACCGCGAATTCAGCCTCGTCGCGGCCGATCCAGCCGACAGGCCCGGCATACCAGCCCCGGTGAAACGCTTCGGCCGCAGCTATACGTTCCAGCGCCGCAGGGGTCGGTGTCCCCGCCACGGCGGGGGTCGGGTGCAAACGCTCCAGGATGTTCCCGTCCGTAGTATCAGCCGCCAGCACGCACGTGAAACGGGATACCAGGTGCTGGCTGTCACGGAATTTTTCCACCACCGGCAGCTCGTCAACAGTGCTCTGCTGGCGCAGCGGCAACAAACTTTCACGGATCGCGTCAATCACATGGTGGTGCTCAAGCCGCTCCTTGGGATCGTTCAATAATTCCGCCGCGAACACCCTGTCCTCGGCGTCGGATGCGCCGCGCGGCCGCGTCCCGGCAACAGCCTCGGTCCAAAGCCGCGTGCCGCTGCGTTTGAACAACCTCTCAAAAGAAGCCCCAAAGAACGCTTCGCCCGCGGACGGCTGGAACAGGAAATGGTAACATCCCGGCGTCACCTTCTGGTAAGCGCGCAGGATCTCCAGCGGGTGGCACGCCGCGGATAAGGACAGGTCTGTCCTCCTGGCCAGGACGAGTTTTGTGATCACGCCCTCGCCAATGGCCTCCAGGGTCCTTTGCACCGCATCGGCCCAGGCCGCACGTTGGGGAAGATCGCGTTCACGGGCCACGGTCACGGACGGCGCGGCCGCCGGCACGAAGTCCTGCCTGATCCCGTCAAGCGCGCGCAAGGCGGCGCGGCGGTCCTCCTTCCCCGGACCATCATTGAAAAAATTAACGGCCAACGACATCCGTTGGCCATGACGATTGATCTCGAGGCGCGCCAGGATGAACCACACGGCCGGAAAGCCCTGCCATTCCCTGCCCCGGCAAACCTGCGCGAAGGAACTTCCCCCGAAATACCGCGCGCCGGGGGCTCCTGCCGCAAGCACCGGCCGTAAGGCCGCGTCACACTCCTTGAAATCCTGCGCCGCCATACGGATCTCGTGCGCCATGCCCAGCCCGCCGGTTTCCTGCAGGCCTGAACGGTCCTGCCAGTACACAAGCGGGTGCATATCCTGCGTTTCAAGAAATGATTTTATATCAAGGGGATCGAGGGCAACTTCAACGCGCTGCCAGCCATCTGCGGCGGAAGAAATGATGCTCTCTCGCAAAACGGCCAAAGCCTGGGGCAGTGTGAACGTTACCGGTGATGTCAGTGATGGTGCCATGGGTACAGTCCTTAAGGACGCGTTAAAAAAACCGGGCACCATCTTATCAAATCCGGCGCAAAATGGCAAAGGCTAGGGTTGCGTTATGGCTCCCTGCTCCAATAGAGCCGGGATGCTGACGGGAACGATCTTCCTGATCTGCGGCTCCAGCCCGCTGATCCTGATCCCCTCCAACGGTTGGCGGGACAACGGCAAGGGAACGCCGTGGCCGTCGCGAAGGATCTGGAGACCCATCAGCGCGGCGTCGAGGTTGATGCCGCCGGTTTTTTCGATCTCTTGGCTGCTATCTCCCTGCAACAACCCGGCAGGACTGCGCGCCTCTCCAAGGACAGCGGCATGCGCATCATTGTAAACATCCACGACCAGCCCTACGGCAACACCCGTCTGTTCCTTGATCCAGGCCTCCATCTCAGACTTAACCTTGACCGCCAAAGAATAATTCTCAAACGGCAAATTCGGGGCTTTGAACGGCGTCCCGACTATCCCGCGCTCCCGGTCTACCGGACCGGCAAAGGCGATGCCGATCTTGCGCAGCAAAGTCACGTCAGCCCCTGCCAGGGATCTCTTGACTTGATCAACTATGCCCCGTGTCACTCCGTCGGAAGATTCGGGATACGCCTCACGCCATTTGACCTCAACAGGCTCATCCGTCATGATCCGCCCATCGAGAGAGATTTGCCCTGCCCCGATCTTAGTGCCGCCGATACTAACACCCACCGCAATATACGGCTTATCTCCCGCAGCTTCCCTGTCCTTGATACGCGTCATTTCGTCAGCCGTCAAGCGCGCCGCAATGATCTCCCTTTCCCAGCTGATACGCGAACGGTGGACACCATTGACGATCTCCTCAACGCGACTGCCGGCCACCCCGGCGCGTATCAACGCCTCACGCACCCCGTGACGGATACCATGCAACAAAATGTCCTTCTCGGGATCACGCGCGCGGGCAAAATTCTCCCCGACACCTGAGACCATAACAAAATTCTTCACCCACGGAGCATCTTGATATACAACAAACATCGCGGCCAAAGCCGAACCGATCTTCCCCCCCAAACGATCGACAAAATCCTCAACGGCGTCCTCTTTCTTGTCCACCAGCCCGGACCCTGCACGCAACACCATGTCAACCACCAGGGCTCGCTGCCGCTTGTTCTCTTCATTCGTATCGGAACTCAATATATTCAAATAAGCCGTTATCTCATCCTCCTGCAAATCCGTATCCATATTTTGAAAAAGCTTGGACCTGAATGAACTGTCATCCCACAACTGCCGGGCGATCCCGACACCATTAAAAATACTTTCAAACGTATGATCTCCTGGCTCCAGGACAGGCTTCCGCCCCAGCATTTCTTTCCCGGTAAAAACCCATTGATCGGTTGAGGCACGAAAAACAATATTATGTCCCAACTCCAGCAACGCGCCGCCATCCGTTTCAATATTCCCGTCTTCTCCAACCACCGCACCATTATTGCCTGTGCCGAAAATAAACGCCATGCCGGCCTTGATCAACTGAACCGATGTCTTCTTGTCCGCACCAACACGGGCCGACGATGATATCGCCGTTAATCTTTCCAGCGATCCCTTAACAAATTCCAGCGAAGCACCCGTCTGCTCGGCAATCTTATCTGGCGCAACACCTTCACGTGACAAACGGACAACATCCTCCCGTGTCACGATCGTAAAACTGGCCGGCCCCTCGCGCGCGGCTCCGGCAGGGATCAATTCCTGAAGTTGCGACAGCTTGTCTGTTCCCAGGCTGAAAGGATCCCTCACGGTAGCCGTGGGTTCCAGCGCCCCGGCACCCGCCATTTCCGTCCATCCCGTCGCCAGGGGGAACTTGCGCGCGTCAGCTTCGACCACGATCTGCCGGTCCTCCATGGTCACCCATGCGCGCCAGAGACCATCCTTGTCCGGTACGGCCTGAAATGTGTCGTTGAACGCCCCGGCTTCTCCGGTCGTGATCTTCTGCCCATCACCGATGTTCCTTCCGGCGATGATATCCTCAAGAGCACCCGTTGGAAAATTAACATGCTTCTTCAAGCTCATCAAGATCCGTACCTGCGCGGCTTGCCACCACGGATGGATACCAAAAAGATCGGGCACAGGGCTGTCGCCTTTGTTAAGCGTGCTTTCCCAGACAGTCAATCGGTTCCCCTTGAGCGTGACCGCCATGGTAGCCGCGAGATGTCCGGGGATGATAGGGCTGTCCTTGACCTCCACACCGGCCTTCACTGTCACACCATGGTCGTCGGATGAGATCCCCTGGATCGACCAGCCCAGCTCCGCTCCGGGATGGTAATAGTGCCCCTCCCAGGTGCTCAACCCCGGTTGGCCTTCAAGCCGATATTCTTTCCCGTCCGCGACAAATGTTTTGGACACTTCTCCGATGGGAAACCCGTAATGCATGGGCGCCGCATTGACATCCACGCCGTCAGATCCTGTAAAATGAAAAACCCTGAAACCATCCTCCGGCGACACCTCGAGCTCGGTGCCCGCCTGTTTGTCCGCGATCTTGTAATGTGCGGCCAAAACGCCGTCCCTTGCCGCAAATGAAGCCGTGATCTCGAATTTTCCTTCCCTGTTGATCCGTGCGATATCGTCCTGTATATGCAAGGGAATAACAAGCTGCCTGGCGGGCCTTGTCCCTGTCGCCGCGGAGATCTCGTCCCCAAAGGCCTCGGCCACGGTGGCGACAAGATCGGCCAGCTGGCCCTGATTGATAAGCGGCAGCGAACCGTTCAGCAGCCCCGCAATAATATCCTGCCGCGGCATCCCCTGATTTTCGTACGTCGTGAACACCTGCCCCCAGAGATCCCGGTATCTTTCCGAGTAATAAACCCGGAAATCCGCCAAGCCGGTCTTCCTGAGCCTGTCACGGGTGTCCGCATCAAGTTCATTGTCCAGCATATTGGCATTGACGAGTGCCCCGAGGAAGGTCACGATCTTCTCACGCATCCCTTCATCCTGAACAACGCGCGTGTAGTCGACCTTCATCCCGTCAAACGCGCTCTCCAGACGGGAGAAGATATCCTCCGCTGGATGAGACGATGTCCCAACCACCTCCTGCGGCACCATCTTTTCAAGGGCATCGATCAGGCTTTTCGCCTGTTGCGGCAGGGTAAGGAATCCTCCGTCGCGTGCGGCCGCACTGCGGGACAGAATAATATAGGGCCGGCCATCCGTGTGCTGATAAACGGCCGTCAGGATGCCCTGGCGCAGATCAGCTTTGCGTACCCGGCCGTTATGAAGCGTTGCCGCAAGCACTGCCGCCAACTGTTTTTCCCGCGCATTCCCCTGGCCCAGCACACGCAGCGCCAGCTGCGCGACAGGTGATGCCATGCGCACCGGTTCGCGCCGTTCGATCCAGTTGTCGGCAGATCGCCGGGAATCCACGACCAGCTTCTTCAACCGGTCGATCACCTCATCGTTGAATGCCCCCTGGAGCATACGCCAGGACCAATTGTTCGGATCCTCCGTGCCCGGGATATTGTAACGGTCCATAAGGCCCACAACGCCATCATCCCCCGCAAGGACATCCGCGTAATGAAGGACAGCCGTATCAGAATTCGTCATGAACAGGAGCTGGTCCATCAAGAAAGCGATCTTTTCTTCCGAAACCGCCTCCGTGATCCCCGCATCGGCTAAAACAACACCAAGCCTGTTCCTTTGTCCCTCATTTAAACTGCGGTACCAGGCCCGCGTGGTCTCATTGTCGTGCGTCCCGTTAAAAGCAACGGTATCCGTAAAATAATTCCGCGGATTGAAAATATCTTCCTTCGGCCCGACGCCTTCCGGGTTCACTGACATGAATTGCGTCAACTTCATCCCTTTGAGGCCCGTATCATTCAACAACTTTACCGTGAGCGGCGTGACCGCGCCAAGATCCTCAACGAATAAAAGGTCCGGCAAGTTCGGGTACTGTTCACGCAACGCATCGAACAGAACGCGCGGATCAATGGTAGCCTGTTCATCCCTTAACCGGTGCCCATCAGACGCCCTGATACCTTCCGGTACGACCCAGGGGTCGGCCAACCCGATAAAATGATCGCTGCGAAGCGGGTCCCCCTCCGCCAGTTCAAGGCTGTAAATGAACCGTTTCAGAAGAAAATCAATGCCATCTTCCCGCATCCAGTTATAAACAGGGTGGCCCCAATCCTGGCCATCAGGCGCAAACGCGTCGCCGGGAACTCCTGAGTGCACAGGTAATTTCCCTGTATCCTTCTCATAAATATAAGCCGCCTGGTTGCCCCACATATCGGCACTGTTAAAGCGCGGGTAGATCGGCATGTCCGACAGGATGCGGACATGATGTTCTTTGGCGAATTGCTTGCGACGGTCCCATTGCTGTCGAAGAAGGAACTGAAAAAATTTGATGAATTCGATCTCGTCCCGATGCGCGGCTTCAAAGCTTGCGACAGCGTCGGGTTCCCTGTCCCTCAATCCCGCCGGCCAATGGGTCCAATCGCTTTCACCCTGAACTGCGCTGATGGCGCGGAACTGGGCAAATTGTTGAAGCCAGTCCATGCGCAGCTTCCTCCCGCCGATCACCACCTCACGCGCGGTATGGTCAGACTTGAATTTCTCAAATTTATCCCGTAGCGCCATGGCATTGGCATCTTGCCCCCGGCCCAACGCGGCGAGATAGTTCCCATAACCTTTACGCGCCAGCATTTCCTTATAGTGAAGTGCGCTAAAAGGAACACGTGACGCGGCAATATTCTCCGGGACGATCGCCTTATAATCGTCTTCGCTGATCAACTTATCCCGCAGCAGCGCCTCTGGACTTAACGAATTTTCATTAAGCGCGAACAAGGAGCTCCCGTTATATGGACAACCGTTCTCGTCGGTCATATGCGGCGGCAGGTCCAGCCAGTCCCGCACACCCGCTTTCTCTAACATCAGGATGTGCTCCTCGGAAGCCGGGCCAAAGTCCCCGATACCGGTATCCCTTCCATAAAGATATGTGGAAGGTCGCAGTGCGGCCGTCGGCATCAAGACCCCGGCACCCGGTGCCTGCGCCTCGACAGCACCCAATACCTGCGCGTTGGTCAATGGTTTCGCACCAGGCATGAACCTGGCCGCCAAAGCCGAAAGCACACTGGCCCGTGCCTTCTTTTCGGCAGCCTCTGCCAGATCAACAGACACCTCCGCGGCCCCATCCGGCTTCCTGGCCGCTATCCACGGCCTTGCCTCTTCTCTCGTCGCGGCCCTGAGGTTTTTCTCGGAGAATCCGGTCGCCCCACCCGACACGTACTTCTTCGGCACCGTGTCACCGGTAACGGGATCTGCCTCTTCCTTGATATAATTGTAAACACCGGCCTTGAACGAGGCCACGTACTGTTCATAGATCTGCTGGCGGAACTTCGGGTCGTCCACCCGGATGCCGGCCGTCCTGTCGCGGTCAACGTAGATCCGGCCAAGCAGGCTTTCGCGCAGGGTCTTCTTGTACCAGACCGCGAGGATCATGGAATTGTAGATCTGGCGCAGCGACGCAAAGTTGCGGCCTGTATTCACTTCTTTCTCGATCGCAGGAATGATGACCGCGCGCACAACATCGCTCATCACAGCACTCACAGCCTTATCACCTGCCTGGGCCCCGCCCTTTTTCCTCGTCTTCTGCAAGGCCAGATAATCCTGTTCCAGCATGACTTTCAGATGCTGTTCGATCACGAACACCTTGTTCCCTTTTTCGTACACAACGCCCTTGTCCGGGATGATCCAGACCTTGTTGAACGTATCCAGCGGCACATCCGTCACGCCAAAACGGTACTTCGCCTGCTGGTACACTTTTTGCCAGAACTCTTTGCCCAGCTCATCCTCGGGATAGACCAGCGACGCGGTCAGCTGTTTGAGGATGTAATCCTGCGCCAGCATGTCGCGGCCCATCTCGGTCTGGCCCAACCCATCCCCGACGATGCGGTCTTTTTCATACGGCGAAAGGTTCACCCACTGCTCTTTTTCAGGAACGGTCAGCGCGGCAAGAAAATATTTTACAAGTTTTGAAGATTCCTGGCGGAAGGCATCGCTCTCAAAGGAAAGGCCGGAGTCGCCCTTATCGATGATAAAACTGAACTTCAAAGGATCGTCGCGGTTGATCGCCATGCCGCACGCGAGGGGCGGAAGATACACCGGGCTGGTGCGGACCATGGTGCCGGGGACCGGGAGGTTCAATGCCGCAATGCCCCCCTGGGCCAAAGCCCCGCCCGCCGGAAGGAGCGTGTTGACAAGAAAGACCACGAGCACGGCAGCGGTCTTAACCCGGGACATGGATCTTCCGTTGAACAAATGATCTGAAACCGTCATGAAGGCTCCTGCCAATACCGGCATCCTGACAATGTCCTCCTCCTGCGTTACGGAGCGCCTACCTGTGATCCTGATAAAAATAAACCCGGATTTTTCATTAGAAAAATCCGCCCCGCAGGGGTCGCGTGGCAAATCCGTCGAGGATTTGCCAGCTTTGCGAGGTAATCCTGGACTTTTGCACGCACTTTTTAGTGCACAGTATTCTCGACGCTGTTTTGAGAAGCGTGCAA